>JBAXJZ010000012.1:0-21975 GCA_037137595.1 Burkholderiales bacterium
CTGGGAGTTCACCGCGCAGCGCGCGATCGACGACGCCGTCTCGAAGGGCGAGACCATCGCCACCCGCAAGGCGTCGCAGAACGCGCTCCAGCACTTCGGCCCGGCGCTGCCCGAGCTGCTCGGCGGCTCGGCCGACCTCACCGGCTCGAACCTCACCGACTGGAAGGGCGCCGGCGCGTTCCGCAGCTTCGGCGGCCCCGACGGCCAGACCTACGTGCCCGGCCGCCACGTGAACTGGGGCGTGCGCGAGTTCGGCATGGCGGCCGCGATGAACGGGGTCGCGCTGCACGGCGGCTACATCCCCTTCGGCGGCACCTTCCTGACGTTCAGCGACTACTCGCGCAATGCGATCCGGATGGCCGCGCTGATGAAGCAGCGCGTGATCCACGTGTTCACGCACGACTCGATCGGCCTCGGCGAGGACGGCCCGACCCACCAGTCGGTGGAGCACGCCTCGAGCCTTCGCCTGATCCCCGGGCTCGACGTCTGGCGCCCGGCCGACCCGGTCGAGACCGCGGTCGCGTGGTCGATGGCGATCGAGCGCGACGACGGTCCGAGCGCGCTGCTGCTGACCCGCCAGGCCGTGCCCTTCGTGACCCGCTCCGACGCGCAGGTCGAGGCGATCCGCCACGGCGCCTACGTCGTCCGCGACGCGGCCGAGCCCGCCTGCGCGATCCTCGCCACCGGCTCGGAGCTCGGGCTGGCGCTCGCCGCGCGCGAACTGCTCGCGGCCGACGGCATCGAGGTCCGCATCGTGTCGGTGCCGTCCACGTCGGTCTTCGACCGGCAGGATGTCACGTACAAGTCGCGCGTGCTGCCCGACACTCTGCCGCGGATCGCGGTCGAGGCGGGCGTCACCGACTACTGGTGGAAATACCGCTGCGATGCCGTCGTCGGCATCGACCGCTACGGCGAGTCGGCTCCGGCCGGCGCGCTCTTCAAATTCTTCGGATTCACCGCCGAGAACGTCGCCGATACCGTGCGCGCCGTGCTCGCCAAGCATTCAACCTGAAGGGAGCTGCCTCCATGACCCTGCGAGTCGCCATCAACGGCTACGGCCGGATCGGTCGGAACATCCTGCGTGCCCACTACGAGGGCGGCAAGACGCACGACCTGCAGATCGTCGCGATCAACGACCTCGGCGATCCGAAGACCAACGCGCACCTGACCCAGTACGACACCACGCACGGCCGCTTCAACGGCACGGTGTCGGTCGAGGGCGATTCGATGGTGGTCAACGGCGACCGCATCAAGGTGTTCGCGCAGCGTGACCCGGCCCAGATCCCCTGGGGCACCGAGAACGTCGACGTGGTGCTCGAGTGCACCGGCTACTTCACCACCAAGGAAGCGGCCTCGGCCCACCTGAAGGGCGGCGCGAAGAAGGTCGTGATCTCGCAGCCCGGCGGCAAGGACGTCGACGCGACCGTCGTCTACGGCGTGAACCAGGGCGTGCTGAAGGCCTCGCACACCGTGATCTCGAACGCCTCGTGCACGACCAACTGCCTGGCGCCGGTGGTCAAGCCGCTGCACGAGAAGATCGGGCTGGTCACCGGCCTGATGACCACGGTGCACGCGTTCACCAACGACCAGCGCCTGTCGGACGTCTACCACGAGGACCTGCGTCGCGCCCGCGCCGCCGCGCACAACATGATCCCGACCAAGACCGGCGCGGCCGCCGCGGTCGGCCTGGTGCTGCCGGAGCTCGCCGGCAAGCTCGACGGCTACGCGATCCGCGTCCCGACGATCAACGTGTCGATCGTGGACCTGTCGTTCATCGCCGCGCGCGACACGACCGTGGACGAGGTCAACGCGGTGATGAAGGCCGCGTCGGAGGGCGAGCTCAAGGGCATCCTCGGCTACAACACCGCGCAGCTCGTCTCGAGCGACTTCAACCACGACCCGCGCTCGTCGATCTTCGACGCGACGCTGACCAAGGTGTCGGGCCGGCTGGTGAAGGTCTCGAGCTGGTACGACAACGAGTGGGGCTTCAGCAACCGGATGCTCGACACCACCGTCGCGCTGATGGCCGCGAAGTGACCGCCGGCGCGGCGCCCGTCGGCGCCGCGTGACCCGCCGGGGGGCACGCTGCGCGGCCCGGAAGCGAAGAAGCCCGCGACAGCGGGCTTCTTCGTTTCGCGGGCCTCGGCCCGTCGCGGGGCGTCGCCGCGTTCAGCGCAGCTCGGGCGAGAGGTTCGCGACGATGATCGCCGTCTCGGCGGCGAGCCGCCGCACGCGGCCGGTCATGCCCTCGATGCGCTGCTCGCGCGCCGCGCGCTCGATGCCCTCGGCACGCTCGGCCGTCGACTGCGCGCCGACCGTCAGCAGCGAGCCCTTGAGCGTGTGCGCCCAGTGCTGGATCTTCGCCAGGTCGCCGCGCTCGGCGGCCTCGGCCAGCGCCGCGGCCTGCTCGTTCGCGGCCTGCCGGAACAGCGGCACGATCCGGTCGAAGAACACCTCGTCGCCCTCGAATCGCGCCATCGCATCGGCGCGGGTGCGGGCCGGGGTCGGCGGGCGGCCGTCGAACGGCGCGAGCGACTCGGAGGGGGTCTCGATCACGGGGGGACGGACTGCGGTCGTCATCGTTGTGGAATCCTTCCGGCGCCCGGAGCGCGTTGGCTCCGACGCATCGGAAACAATCATGTTACCTGAGGGCGTGGAACGGGCTCCCACGTGCATCGAACGGACGACCGTCGCGGACCGGCGGTCGCCGTGCCGCCGGCGGATCAATCGACGTACTCGTCGCGGATCGACAGCACGTCGTCCCAGACGCGCTCGAGCGCGTCGACGCAGCTCGGATCGAAGTGCTTGCCCGAACCCTTCGCGATGAACGCGCGTGCCGAGTCGGGCTCCCAGGCCCGCTTGTAGGGCCGCACCGAGATCAGCGCGTCCAGCACGTCGGCCACGGCGACGATCCGGCCTTCGAGCGGAATCGCCTCGCCCTGCAGGCCGCGCGGGTAGCCGGAGCCGTCCCATTTTTCGTGGTGGGTCCAGGCGATCGACGCGCCCATCTGCAGCACCGGCGAACGGTGCTCGCGCAGGATCTGCCAGCCGATGGTCGTGTGCTGCCGCATCACGTCCATCTCCTCGGCGGTCAGCTTCGCCGGTTTCAGGAGGATGTTGTCCGGCGTGCCGATCTTGCCCACGTCGTGCAGCGGCGCGGCCTTGCGGATCAGGGTCTGGAAGTCGTCGTCCTTGCCCAGCGCGCCGGCGATGGTCCGCGAGTACTCGGCCATCCGCAGCACGTGCGCACCGGTCTCGGGGTCGCGGAACTCGGCGGCGCGCGCCAGGCACAGCAGCGTGTCGCGCTCGGTCATCGCGATCGCGCGCGTGGCCTTGGCCACGGCGTGCTCGAGTTCGATCGCGCGGTCGGTGATGCGTCGGGTCATGCCGCGCAGCCGGAGCATGTTGCGCACGCGGGCCGTGAACTCGGCGCGGTCAACCGGCTTGTTCAGGAAGTCGGTCGCGCCGGCCTCCAACGCCTGGCGGCGCAGGTCGCGGTCGGTGTTCGCGGTGACCATCAGCAGCGGCACGTCGACGCGGCCGGGCAGCGCACGGATCCGCTCGATGAAGGTCAGCCCGTCGACGTCGGGCATCTGGTAGTCGACGATCACCAGATCCGGATCGTTGCGGCTGCACCAGGTCAGGCCCGCCTCGCTGTCGCGGAAGATCCGCGGCTCGGCGCCGTCGACGCGGCCGACGAGGTGCTCCATCACGGTCAGGTTGACCGGATTGTCGTCGACGATCACGACTTCCATCGAGGAGGGTCCTGGGGGTCCGAGCGGGCAGGGATCAAACGGGTTTCGGCGTCCGGCGCCGCGGCTTGAGCGGAGGATCGCGGCTCGGCGTGCGATCCGTCACGATGTTGCGACGAACGACCCGCGCCGCCGACGGGCGGTGCGTTCACGGGCGGCTAGAATCGGACGGAGCCGGCGCGCGCGTGCGCGACGCCCGACCCCTTCCCCGCTTCCACCCCCTCCGCCATGATCCGATTCAAGCGACTCACCGACCTGGACCTCGCCGGCAAGCGCGTCTTCATCCGCGCCGACCTCAACGTCCCGCAGGACGACGCCGGAGCGATCACCGACGACACCCGGATCCGCGCGTCGGTCCCGGCGATCGAGCACTGCGTGAAGGCCGGCGCGGCGGTGATGGTCACCTCGCACCTGGGCCGCCCCACCGAGGGCGAACTCAAGCCCGAGGACTCGCTCGCCCCGATCGCCGAGCGCCTGGCCGAGCGGCTCGGCCGCCCGGTGCGCCTGCAGCGCGACTGGGTCGACGGCGGCTTCGCGGTCGCGCCCGGCGAGGTCGTGCTGCTCGAGAACTGCCGCACGAACAAGGGCGAGAAGAAGGACGACGAGGGCCTGGCCCGGAAGATGGCCGCGCTGTGCGACGTCTACGTCAACGACGCCTTCGGCACCGCGCACCGCGCGGAGGCCACCACGCACGGCATCGCGCGCTTCGCGCCGGTGGCCTGCGCCGGCCCGCTGATGGCCGCCGAGCTCGACGCGCTCGGCCGCGCCCTCGGTTCGCCGAAGCGTCCGCTGGTGGCGATCGTCGCGGGCTCGAAGGTCTCGACCAAGCTCACCATCCTGAAGTCGCTCGCCGCGAAGGTCGACGGCCTGATCGTGGGCGGCGGCATCGCCAACACCTTCATGGCCGCCGCCGGGCTGCCGATCGGCAAGTCGCTCGCCGAGCACGACCTGGTCGGCGAGGCCAGGGCGATCATCGATCTGATGAAGGCGCGCGGCGCCGAGGTGCCGATCCCGACCGACGTCGTCGTCGCCAGGACCTTCGCCGCCGACGCGCCGGCGACGGTCAAGGCCGCCGCCGACGTGGCCGCCGACGACCTGATCCTCGACATCGGTCCGCAGACCGCGCAGCGCCTCGCCGCGCAGCTGGCCTCGGCGGGCACGATCGTCTGGAACGGCCCGGTGGGCGTGTTCGAGTTCGACGCCTTCGCGAAGGGCACCGAGACGCTCGCGCGCGCCATCGCGGCCTCGCCCGGCTTCTCGATCGCCGGTGGCGGCGACACGCTCGCGGCGATCGCCAAGTTCGGCATCACCGACGACATCGACTACATCTCGACCGGCGGCGGCGCGTTCCTCGAGTTCCTCGAGGGCAAGACACTGCCGGCGGTGGCGGCGCTCGAAGCGCGCGCCTGAAGCGCGGCTGCGGCACACGGCGCGTGGCGCCCCGCGTGCCGGGCACCGCTACAGCACGCGCGAGTACGACGCGCGCTGCAGCGCCGAGCGCAGGTACCTGTCGAAGACCATCGCGATCGGCCGCACGAAGAACCGGCCCTGCGGCGTGATCGTGATGCCCTCGGCGTCGACGCGCACCAGGCCCAGGTCCTGGAACTCGCGCAGCCTGCCGAGCTCTTCGTTCAGCGCGAGCTTGGGGTCGACCAGGAAGCTGTTCTCCAGCGCGGCGAACGAGACTTCGCCGCTGCACATGACCGACATGATCGCGCTGCGCCGGAGCATGTCGTCGCGCGAGAGCTCGTAGCCGCGGTGGATCGGCAGCCGGCCGGCGCGCACCGCGTCGCAGTACTCGTCGAGCGTCCGGTAGTTCTGCGCGTAGCACGGGCCCATGCGGCCGATCGCCGAGACGCCCAGCCCGAGCATGTCGCAGTCGGGCTGCGTGGTGTAGCCCATGAAGTTCCGGTGCAGCATGCCGCGCCGCTGCGCGACCGCGAGCGCGTCGTCGGGCAGCGCGAAGTGGTCCATCCCGATGTAGACGTAGCCCTGCTCGGTCAGCATCTGGATCGCAGTGCGCATCATCGACAGCTTGTCGTGCGCGGACGGCAGCTCCTCGGCGTGGATGCGCCGCTGCGGCTTGAAGCGCTCGGGCAGGTGCGCGTAGCCGTAGACCGCGACGCGGTCCGGACGCAGCGCCGCCAGCGTCGCGAGCGTGCGCTGGAAGCTCGCCTCGGTCTGCTTCGGCAGGCCGTAGATCAGGTCGACGTTCACCGACTCGAAGCCGAGCTCGCGCGCGGCGCGGGTCAGCTCGAAGACCTGCTCGGTGGACTGCACGCGGTGCACCGCGACCTGCACGTCGGGCTCGAAGTCCTGGACGCCGAAGCTCAGCCGGTTGAAGCGCTGGTCGCGCAGTTCGCGCAGCCTCGCGACGTCGACGGTGCGCGGATCGACCTCGATCGAGCGCTCGGCGTTCGCCGGGAAGGTGAAGACCCGCTCGAGCGCGTCGATCGCCACCTGCAAGGTTGACCCGTCCAGGAAGGTCGGGGTGCCGCCGCCGAAGTGCAGCTGGCTCACCGGCTCGCGGCGTCCGAGCTTCGCGCCGTAGAGCTCGATCTCGCGGATCAGGTCGTCGACGTAGGCACGGCCGCGGCCGTGGTCCTTCGTGACGATCTTGTTGCACGCGCAGTAGTAGCAGACCGATGCGCAGAACGGCACGTGCACGTAGACCGACAGCGGCTGCCGCCAGCCGAGCGTCGCGCGCTGCGCGAGCCACTGGTCCAGGTTGCGGGCGTCGAAGGCCTCCACGAAACGGTCGGCCGTGGGGTACGACGTGTAGCGCGGTCCGGCGACGTCGAATCGCTCGATCAGCTCCGCGCGCGGGGCGATCGAACCTCCGGGGTCGTTGGCGGAGGGGCGGGGCTGCTGGGCGACGGAGTGCATGGCGATCACTGTGACACCCGGCTCTTCCGGGGCATTTGACACGCATCAAAGTGGACTAGAATGGACACTCAAACGGGGAGTGGAACAACGTGTCAGCCCATCCGATCAGCTCGGTCAAGGCGGTGGCGGGTGCAGGCGCACACGCCGTCCATTGCGGCGATTGCGGCCTCCACGACATCTGCCTGGTCGAGGGCCTGAGCCCCACCGAGCTGGACCGGCTGACCGGCATGGTCGCCACCCGCCGACGCGTCAAGCGCGGCGAGCCGCTCTTCCGCGCCGGCGACACGTTCGACGCCGTCTACCCCATCCGCCTCGGCTTCTTCAAGACGCGGGTCACCTCCGATGACGGCCGCGAGCAGGTCACCGGCTTCCCGATGCCCGGCGACATCCTCGGATTCGATGCCATCAGTGCAGGCACCTTCCAGTGCGACGCGATCGCGCTCGAGGACGCCGAGGTCTGCGTCGTGCCGTTCGAGAAGCTCGAGTCGCTGACCCGCGAGTTCAACGGGCTGCAGCGCCAGCTGCACCGCGTGCTCTCGCGCGAGATCGTCCGCGACCAGGGCGTGATGATGCTGCTGGGCACGATGCGCGCCGAGCAGCGCATCGCCACCTTCGTGCTGAACCTGTCGCAGCGCTTCGCCACGCGCGGCTTCTCGCCGCGCGAGTTCATCCTGCGGATGACGCGCGAGGAGATCGGCAACTACCTCGGTCTGAAGCTCGAGACCGTGAGCCGCACGTTCTCGAAGCTGCAGGATGACGGCGTGAGCGGGGTCGAGCAGAAGCGGCTGCGCATCGAGGACGCGAACCGGCTGCGCGAGATCGCCGGCGCCACCTGCTCGCTGGAGTGACGCGCGGCGGCCGCGTGCCGCTTGGATGCCCACTGTGAACGGCCCGCCTCGCGCGGGCCGTGTCGCCTCTGCGGGCGCGTTCCGCGCCGCTCAGGTCGCGCAGAACGGATGCGGCTGCCCCATCGCCAGCGCCCACAGCGCCGCGACGGCCATCGCCGCGAGCATCGCGCCGCCGATCCGCATGCCCGCCGACTCGAACGCGGCCGCGCGCGCCGCGGAGCCGCGCGCGAGGCCGCGCATCAGCGCCTGCGCGGCCAGCAGGTTGACCGAGGTGCCTGCGGCGAACGCGAGCATCGCGAGCGCGCCGCGCAGCGGGTCGCTGGCGAGCGCGGCGGTGGCCAGCGCCGAATAGAGCAGGCCGCAGGGCACCAGCGCCCACAGCGCGCCCGCGATCCACGGCCGCGCGCCGGGGCCCGCCGAACCCAGCCGTGCACCGGTGGCTCGCCAGGCCCGCGAACCCAGCTCGTCGATCCACGCCGGCTGCCGGCCGAACACCACGAGCGCGAGCCCGAGCCCGAGCAGCAGCGCGTTCAGCGTGCCCCACAGCGGCCGCATCAGCGGCATCGCTTCGGCGCCCCAGCGCAGCAGCCACGAGCCGCTGCCGACGGCGGCCCCGAGGCCGGCGTAGCCGAGCATCCGCGCGGCGTGGAAGGCCAGGTCGGCGCCTGCGGGCAGCGCGCCCGCCGTGGCGACCGGGCGCCCGGTGAGGGCGTCGACCGGCTGCAGCACGATGCGGCGCAGCGCCGCGTCCGCAGGCGACGGGCCGGGCAGGCCGTGCACGGCGACCCGCTGCAACGCCGAGCACATCGCGACGCAGTGCAGCCCGCCGAGCAGGCCGAGCGACCCGGCGGTCGCGAGGAGCACGAGCAGGCTCATCGCAGGCCGTTGACCTCGTCCGACGGTCGCGACAGCGCCCAGGTGACCACGCCGGTGGCGGCGCTGATCGCCCAGAACGTGAAGAACGCCACCGAGTAGACCGCGTTGCGGTCCTCGGCGTCGACCTGCCAGCCGAACACGGTGAAGTCATGCGGATCGAAGGCCGCGAAGACGACGGTCTCGAGCATGCAGGCCGCGACGAAGGCCGGCCAGAGCACGGCGATCCATTCGCGCGAAGTGCGGGGCACGCCGTGCTCCGCTCAGTCGACGCGGCCGTCGGCCGCCACCGAGAGCGCGTCGCCCTGGCGCAGCGTGATGCGCCGCGCGGTCACCCGCCAGTCCTGGGCCTCGATCGCGAGGCCCCAGTTCCCCGCCGCGACCTGCGGCGAGACGGTGCGGTAGGTGCCGTCCGCCTGCCGATCGAGCGAGAGCTTGCGGTCCTGCTCGGCGCGCACCGGATGGGTCAGCGTGACCGTCACCGTCGGGGGCAGCGCCGACGCCGGGCCGCCGAGCACCAGCCGCAGGTCGTGCTCGTCGGGCAGCGACAGGCGCGCGGTCAGGCCGAGCTGCTGCGCCTTCGACTCGCGCTCGAGCGAGCGGTTGATCGCCATGCCGCGCTTGTACCAGTCCTCGGCGACGTTGCTGTCGGCACGCTGCGCGGCGATCCACCAGGTGAACAGGCCGGCGACGGCGGTCGCCGCCGGGATGCCGACCACCATCCAGACCAGCGGTTCGCGCCAGGCCGGGCGGGTGGGTTCCATCGGGGTTGCGGACATGCTGCGGGTCTCCCTGTATGCGGTCCGGGGCGGCTAGCGCGGGACCATGAATGCCGCCTTCTCGTTCCGGGCGAGCGACGGATCGTCGGTCGCCTCCACGATGAAGCGGATCGGATTCGAGCCGGGGGCGCCGGCGCCCGGCGGGACCTGGACGTTGATCGGCACCGCGCGGTTCGATGCGGGCGGCACCTCGTACCGGCTCTCGCTCGCCAGCACGATGCCGTCGATGCCCTCGACGCGGACCGTCAGCACGTGCGGCCGTTCGGACGCGTTCATGAAGTGGATCCGGTAGGTGTTCTCGACGTTGCCGCCCTCGACCAGCCGCGCGAGCGCATTGCGATCGCGGATCACGTCGACCCTGAGCGGGTTGCGCAGCGCGAGCGAGCCCAGCAGCGCGCCGGTCAGGCCGACCAGCAGGACGGCGTAGACCAGCACGCGCGGCCGCAGCACGTGCCGCAGCATCGCCCGCGTGTCCAGGTGGTCCTTCAGTCCGTGCTGGGTCGCGTAGCGGACCAGTCCGCGCGGGTAGCCCATCCTGTCCATCACCGAGTCGCAGACGTCCACGCAGGCCGCGCAGCCGATGCACTCGTACTGCAGCCCGTTGCGGATGTCGATGCCGGTGGGGCAGACCTGCACGCACAGCGTGCAGTCGACGCAGGCACCCAGACCCGCCGCCTTCGGATCGACCTTCCTCGAGCGCGAGCCGCGCGGCTCGCCGCGCTCCGCGTCGTAGGTGACGATCATCGTGTCCTTGTCGAACATCGCGCCCTGGAAACGCGCGTACGGACACATGTACTTGCAGACCTGCTCGCGCATGAACCCGGCGTTGCCCCAGGTGGCGAACGAGTAGAACAGCCCCCAGAACCACTGCCACGGCCCGAGCGCGAACGCGAAGGCCTGGCCGCCGAGCTCGCGGATCGGCGCGAAGTAGCCGATGAAGGTGAAGCCGGTGAACAGCGCGAGCGCGAGCCACAGCGCGTGCTTGGTCGCCTTGATCCGCAGCTTGCGGAACGACCACGGCGACGCGTCGAGCTTCATGCGGACGGTGCGATCGCCCTCGACGTGCCGCTCGATCCACATGAACAGCTCGGTGTAGACCGTCTGCGGGCAGGCGTAGCCGCACCAGAGGCGACCGGCCACCGCGGTGAAGAAGAACAGCGACAGGGCGGCGACGACCAGCAGCCCGGCGAGGTAGATGAAGTCCTGCGGCCAGAGGACCACGCCGAACAGGTAGAACTTGCGGGCCTGCAGGTCGAACAGCACCGCCTGGCGATCGTTCCAGGTCAGCCACGGCAGGCCGTAGAAGATCAGCTGCGTGAAGAGGACCGCCGCCCAGCGCAGCCTCGCGAACAGGCCGGTGACCGCGCGCGGATAGATCTTGCGATGCGCGGCGTAGAGGGAGAACAGGCCGCCGTCGTCGTCGACGGCGGGCTGCAGGGGAATCACCTTCCGGGCTTCGGCCATTGCTGCTCGGTACTGCGGATCGGGGCGGCGTTACCGCGGGATGCCGGGAAGGCGGGCGCGCGTCACTTCGACGCCTGCGCCGTCGTGCCCTGCGACAGTCCCAGGACGTAGGCGGCGAGCACGTGGATCTGACCCTCGGTCAGCTTCGTGTTCCAGGCCGGCATCATGTTGTTCTTGCCGTTGTTGATCATCGACATCACCTGCTGCAGGCCGCCGCCGTGCAGCCAGACCCTGTCGGTCAGGTTCGGCGCGCCGATGGCCTGGTTGCCCTTGCCGTCGGGCCCGTGGCAGGCCGCGCAGACCGCGAACTTCGGCTTGCCGAGCTCGGCCTTCACCGGGTCGGTCGAGCCGCCCGACAGCGACAGCACGTACTGCGCGAGCTGCTCGACCTCGGCCGCCGACCCCACCGCCGCGCCGAGCGCCGGCATCACGCCGTTGCGGCCCTGGCTGATGGTCTCGATCACGCGCTCGGGCGCGTTGCCGTACAGCCAGTCGCCGTCGGTCAGGTTCGGGAAGCCCTTGGCGCCGCGTGCGTCCGAGCCGTGGCAGGCGGCGCAGTTGGCGAGGAACAGCCGTTCGCCGATCGCCGTGGCCTGCGGGTCGCCGATCAGCGCGGCCACCGGCTGCGCCTGGTACCTCGCGTAGACCGGCGCCATCTCGGCATCGAGCGCCGCCTTCTCGGCGTCGTACTGCCCGTGGGCCGACCACTTCGCGGCGCCGGCGTTGGCGCCGAGCCCCGGGTACATCCACAGGTAGACGCCGGCGAAGACGATGGTGATCACGAACAGCCCGCTCCACCACCTGGGCAGTGGGTTGTTCGCCTCGCGCAGGTCGCCGTCCCAGACGTGACCGGTGGTGTTGTCGGCGGTCTTGGGCGGCTTCTTGCTGTTGACGAGCAGCAGGAAGACGCACCAGACGATCGAGGCGACGGTGATCACCGCGACGTAGTTGGACCAGAAGCCACTGACGAAATCAGCCATGATCGATTCCTTCCGTTCTCAGTCGTCGAGCGGGATCCGGCCGTCCTGCTCGAACCGCGACTTGTTGCGCGGCGAGTAGGCCCAGACCACGATGCCGACGAAGCAGGCGAGGGAGATCGCGGTGATCACACCGCGCAGCACGTTGACGTCCATGGGCATGCCCTCCGTTACTTGATGACGGTGCCCAGACCCTGCAGGTACGCGATCAGCGCGTCCTGCTCGGTCTTGCCCTTGATGGCCTCGCCGGCACCGGCGATGTCCGCGTCCGAGTACGGCACGCCGACCTTGCGCAGCGCCGCCATGTGCGCGCCGATGGTGGTGTGGTCCACCGGGGTCTTCGCGAGCCACGGATAGCCGGGCATGTTCGACTCGGGCACCAGGTCGCGCGGGTTGTTCAGGTGCGCGCGGTGCCATTCGTCGTTGTACCGGCCGCCGACGCGGGCGAGGTCCGGTCCGGTGCGCTTCGAGCCCCACTGGAACGGGTGGTCCCAGACGAACTCGCCGGCCACCGAGTACGGGCCGTAGCGCAGGGTCTCGGCGCGGAACGGACGGACCATCTGCGAGTGGCAGTTGTAGCAGCCCTCGCGCAGGTAGATGTCGCGCCCGGCGAGCCGCAGCGCGTCGTACGGCTGCAGCCCCTGCACCGGTTCGGTGGTGGACTTCTGGAAGTACAGCGGGACGATCTCCACCAGGCCGCCGACCGCCACCGACAGCAGCGTCAGGACGATCAGCAGGAAGGTGTTGGTCTCGATCTTCTCGTGGAAGCGGGAGGTTGCGGACATGATTCGATTCCTCCTGCGATCAGGCGTGGGCGGCCGCGGCGAGGACCGGGGCCTCGACTGCCTGGCCGTCGGCGATGGTCTTGAAGACGTTCCAGGCCATGATCACCATGCCGCTCAGGTAGAGCAGGCCGCCGATCAGCCGGACGTAGTAGTAGGGGTAGCTGGCCTTGACCGACTCCACGAACGAGTAGGTCAGCGTGCCGTCGGGCTCGACCGCGCGCCACATCAGGCCCTGGGTCACGCCGCTGATCCACATCGCCACCGCGTAGAGCACGATGCCGATCGTGGCCATCCAGAAGTGCACCTCGATCGCGCGGACGCTGTACATCTTCTCGCGGCCGAACAGGCGCGGCACGAGGTAGTAGAGCGAGCCCATCGAGACCAGGCCGACCCAGCCGAGCGCGCCCGAATGCACGTGGCCGATGGTCCAGTCCGTGTAGTGCGACAGCGCGTTCACCGTCTTGATCGACATCATCGGACCCTCGAAGGTCGACATGCCGTAGAACGACAGCGAGACGATCAGGAAGCGCAGGATCGGGTCGTCGCGCAGTTTGTGCCACGCGCCCGACAGCGTCATGATCCCGTTGATCATGCCGCCCCACGACGGCGCGAGCAGGATCAGCGAGAACACCATGCCCAGCGACTGCGCCCAGTCCGGCAGCGCGGTGTAGTGCAGGTGGTGGGGGCCCGCCCACATGTACGTGAAGATCAGGGCCCAGAAGTGCACGATCGAGAGCCGGTACGAGTACACCGGGCGGCCGATCTGCTTGGGGACGTAGTAGTACATCATCCCCAGGAAGCCCGCGGTCAGGAAGAAGCCCACCGCATTGTGGCCGTACCACCACTGGACCATCGCGTCCTGCACGCCCGCGTAGGCCGAGTACGACTTCAGCGCGCCGGCCGGGATCGCGGCGCTGTTGACCACGTGCAGCAGCGCGACGGTCAGGATGAAGGCGCCATAGAACCAGTTGGCCACGTAGATGTGCCGGACCTTGCGCGTGGCGAGGGTGCCGAAGAACACGATCGCGTAGGCCACCCACACCAGCGTGATCAGGATGTCGATCGGCCACTCCAGCTCGGCGTACTCCTTGCCGCTGGTGAAGCCGAGCGGCAGCGTGACCGCGGCCGAGAGGATCACCAGCTGCCAGCCCCAGAAGGTGAAGGCCGCCAGCGGCCCGCCGAACAGGCGCGTCTGGCAGGTCCGCTGGACCGCGTAGTAGCTGGTGGCGAACAGCGCGCAGCCGCCGAACGCGAAGATCACCGCGTTCGTGTGCAGCGGTCGCAGTCGGCCGTACGAGATCCACGGCAGATCGAAGTTGAGTGCCGGGAAGGCCAGCTGGGCGGCGATGATCACCCCCACCAGCATCCCGACGATGCCCCAGATCACCGTCATCACGGCGAACTGCCTGACGACCGTGTAGTTGTAGGTCGTCGAAACCGATGTGCTCACGTTGTTCTCTCCCCTGGAGTGCCCAGCTTCGATTGTGCTGAGCAACACGACCGGGGCCCTTGATCCAGGTCAAGCGCTCACGGAGGGGGGCGCTTCGACGGCGAATCGTCGTCCTCGAGGATCCGCTCGCCTTCCTGTTCGATGTCCTCGAACTGCCCGTTCCGGACGGACCAGGCGAGCACCGCGACGATGGCGAAGACCAGGACCACGGACAGCGGCACCAGCATGTACAGGACGTCCATGGACGGTCTCGTCAGGGGTGTCTGTGGCGCAGGCTGTCAGACCGCGGCCGACGGGCCCGGGATCGGCCGCGCGACCGCCGTGCGGGTCGAGCCGGGACGGTCGGCGAGGCGCAGCGCGTTGACGACGACGACCAGCGAGCTGGCCGCCATGCCGAGGCCCGCGAGCCACGGCGGCAGCAGGCCGGCGAGCGCGAGCGGGATGCTCACCGCGTTGTAGACGGCGGCGAAGCCGAGGTTCTGCGCGACGACGCGCATCGTGCGGCGCGCGAGGCGTCTCGCGTCGACGAGCACGTCGAGCCGTTCGCCGAGCAGCAGCAGGTCGGCCTGGTGCTGCGCCAGCGCGGCGCCGGTGGCGAACGCGATCGACACGTCGGCGCGCGCGAGCACCGGCGCATCGTTGATGCCGTCGCCCACCATCGCGACGCGATGGCCCTCGCGCTGGCGCATCGCCAGCGTCGCGAGCTTCTCGTGCGGCGATGCCTGCGCGCGCCACGCGTCGACGTCGAGCTGCGCGGCGAGGCGCGCGACGCGCGGCACCTCGTCGCCCGACAGGATCTCGACGCTGGCGCCGTCGGCGCGCAGCGCGGCCAGCGCGGCGGCCGCGTCGGCGCGTGGTGTCTCGGCGAGTTCGAAGCGCGCGACCGCGCGGCCGTCGATCGACAGGCGGATGCCGCCGGCGGCCGCGTCGCCGGGCAGGCCGGCGAAGTCCGCGCTGCCGATGCGCGCATCGAGCCAGCGCGCGTCGCCGGATCCGGACGGGAACGCGGTCCCGACCGCGGTCGACCGCGCGGTGCCGCGAGCGGCGAGGCGGATCCGACCGGAGACACCGGCGCCACCGTGCTCCCTCACGTCGGCGACCGCGATCACGGTGGCGTCGGGCGGCGCGGCCCGACGCAGCGCCGCGGCCGCCGGGTGGAGCGAACCGGCCTCGAGCGCCGCCGCGACCGCGAGCACGTCGGGCCGGTCCAGGCCGAGGTCCGCCGCGCCGTCCAGCAGGTCGAGTCCGGCGAGCGACAGCCGGTCGTGCGTCAGGGTCCCGGTCTTGTCGAAGACGAAGGCGTCGACCTGAGCGAGCGACTCGATCGCCTGCGGCGAGCGGGCGAGCAGCCCGCGCCGCGCGAGCGCGCCCGCGGCGGCGAGCAGCGCCGACGGCGTGGCGAGCGACAGCGCACACGGACAGGTCACGATGAGCACCGAGGCCGCGACCCAGACCGCCCGCGACGGGTCGATCGCGCGCCACGCGACCCAGGCGAGCGCGGCCAGCACGATCACCGCGACGAGGAACGGGCCGGCCCATCGGTCCGCGAGCTGCGCGAGCCGCGGCTTGCGGGCCGACGCCGACTCGATCAGGTCGGCGATCTCCTGCAGCCGCGAGTCGCGCGGCCGGCGGTCGACGCGCATCGTCAGCGGGCCGCTGAGGTTCAGGCTGCCGGCGGCGAGCGCGTCGCCGGGACGCTTGGCGATCGGCGTGCTCTCGCCCGTGAGCAGCGACTCGTCCGCGTGCGAGCGGCCGTCCTCGACCGTGCCGTCGGCCGGCACCGCCTGACCGACCGCGACCCGCACCCGGTCGCCCGGATGCAGCCGTCGCAGCGTGACCGACTCGGTGCGGCCGCCGGGCAGCAGCCGCTCGACGGTCTCGGGCAGCCGCGCCAGCAGGTCGGCCACGCCGGCCAGCGCCCGCTCGCGCGCCGCCGCCTCGAGCCAGCGGCCGACCAGCAGGAACGCGACGAACATGGTCAGCGAGTCGAAGTAGACCTCGCCGCCGTCGAGCGCGGCGGCGCTGCTCGCCACGAAGGTGACGACGATGCCGAGCGAGACCGGGACGTCCATCCCGATGCGGCGGGCCCGCAGGTCGCGCCAGGCGTTCGCGAAGAACGGACCGGCCGCGAACAGCAGCGCCGGCAGCGTCAGCATCCACTCGGCCCACATCAGCAGGCGCTCGACGTCCGCCGGCATCTCGTCGGCGCCGGCGACGTAGCGCGGCACCGCGTACATCATCACCTGCATCATGCAGAGCACCGCGACCAGCATCCGCCACAACGCCTTGCGCCGGCCGGCGGCCTCGGCGCCCGAGATCGCGGCGCGCGACACCGGGCGCGGCGCATAGCCCAGTGCCGCGATCCGGGCCATCAGGCCGGACAGCGGCTGTGAGTCGGGCCGGAAGACCAGCCGCGCCCGCCGGGTCGCGGCGTTGACCGAGACCTCGTCCACCGCGCCCCGCAGCGCCTGCTCGATCGAGACCACGCAGGCGGCGCAGTGCACGCCGTCGACGGTCAGCACCGCCTCGAGCCGGCGGCCGGGGGCGCCTCGCGCGGGCAGCTCGCGGGTGAGCTCGTCGAGCTCGTCGGGGTCGTCGAGGTGCCGGAAGGCGTCTGCCGGGGGCATGGGTCGGGGGCGGTCGGGGCCGGGGAGGGTGTCGCGCCGATTATAGTCAGCGCCGCCGCCCATCGGCCGCAGCGGCCTGCGGGCGACTTGACCCAGGTCAAGTCATCGGCGCGGCCGGGGCCCTGTGGCACGATGGCAGGCCTCGCGACCCATTGGATCCCCCCGTGATGAGCATCCCTCGCGCCACCAAGATCGTCGCCACGCTCGGCCCGTCGTCGACCGACCCGGCCGTGCTGGAGAAGATGATCCTCTCCGGCGTCAACGTGGTCCGGGTCAACTTCTCCCACGGCACCGCCGACGAGCACACCGCGGTGGTCGAGCGGGTCCGCGAGGTGGCGGTCCGCCTGGGTCGCGACATCGGCGTGCTGGCCGACCTGCAGGGACCGAAGATCCGGATCGGCAAGTTCGCCGCCGGCAAGGTCACGCTGGTGGAGGGCGACCGGTTCACCTTCGACGTCGACTGCGAGCTCGGCGACGAGACCCGCGTGGGCCTCGACTACAAGGACCTGGTCCACGACGTGAAGCGCGGCGACACGCTGCTGCTCAACGACGGCCGGATGATCATGGTCGTCGACCGGGTCACCGACCGCACGATCGAGTGCACGGTGACGCTGGGCGGCGTGCTGTCCAACCGCAAGGGCATCAACCGGCAGGGCGGCGGGCTGTCGGCGCCGGCGCTCACCGCCAAGGACATGGACGACATCAAGACCGCGGTCCGCTTCGAGGCGGACTTCGTCGCGGTCTCGTTCCCGAAGAACGCCTCCGACATGTACATGGCGCGCGAGCTGGTGCGCGCGGCCGGCGGCAAGGCGCTGATGATCGCGAAGATCGAGCGCTACGAGGCGATCGGCGCGCTCGAGGAGATCCTGAAGGCCTCCGACGGGATCATGGTCGCCCGCGGCGACCTGGCGGTGGAGGTGGGCGACGCGGCCGTCCCGGCGCTGCAGAAGCGCATGATCCGGATGGCCAAGGACCTGAACAAGCTCACGATCACCGCGACCCAGATGATGGAGTCGATGATCGAGTCGCCGGTGCCCACCCGCGCCGAGGTCTCCGACGTGGCCAATGCGGTGCTCGACGGCACCGACGCGGTGATGCTGTCGGCCGAGACCGCCGCCGGCAGGTACCCGGTGGAGACCGTGGCCGCGATGGCCCGGGTCTGCGACGAGGCCGACCGGTCGGGCTCGTTCTCGCTCGACAAGGAGTTCCTGAACCGCACCTTCGGCCGGATCGACCAGGCGATCGCGATGGCGGCGCTGTTCACCGCGGTCCACATGAAGGTCAAGGCGATCGCCGCGCTCACGCAGTCGGGCTCGACCGCGCTGTGGATGTCGCGGCTGGACTCGGGCGTGCCGATCTACGCGCTCACGCCGGAGGAGGGCAGCCGGCGGCGGATGTCGCTCTACCGCGAGGTCCAGCCGGTGCTGATGACCTACCAGGCCTCCGACCGCGAAAGCCTGCTCCTCGAGGTCGAGCAGAAGCTGCTGGACCTGGGGGTCGTCCAGAAGGGTGACCTGGTCCTGATGACGATCGGCACCCCGATCGGCAAGTCCGGCGGCACCAATACCCTCAAGATCGTGCGGATCGGCGACCACGCGTAGCGGGGGCGGCGGGCCGCACGATCTCGGCGCAGGCTGACTTCCGCGCAGCGGAAGTCAAGGCGGCGCAGCCGCCGGCCGCAGCCACGATCGTCAGGATCGGCGACCACGCGTGAGCGTGGGCGGCGGCGGGCTTCCCGCCGACGCCCGGCCGTGCGCTTTTCCCGGCCGCCCGGTCGGGGCTCTTGGCATAATCGCGCCTTCGGGACGTTGGCAGAGCCCCGGGAGCGCGCGCGCGCCGGCGCGGGGCTGTGCCAAAGTCCTCACAGGAGTCCGACCATGCCCCTCGTTTCGATGCGCCAGCTGCTCGACCACGCCGCCGAGAACGGCTACGGCATCCCGGCGTTCAACGTCAACAACCTCGAGCAGGTCCAGGCCATCATGGCCGCCGCGGCCGAGATCGACGCGCCGGTGATCATGCAGGCCTCGGCCGGCGCCCGGAAATACGCCGGCGAGCACTTTCTCAAGCACCTGATCCAGGCCGCCGTCGAGTCCTATCCGAAGGTGCCGATCGTCATGCACCAGGATCACGGCCAGTCGCCGACGGTCTGCAGGGGCGCGATCGACCTCGGCTTCTCGTCGGTGATGATGGACGGCTCGCTCGAGGAGGACGGCAAGACCATCGCCTCGTACGACTACAACGTCGACGTCACCCGCAAGGTCGTCGACATGGCGCATGCCGTGGGCGTGACGGTCGAGGGCGAGCTCGGCTGCCTCGGCTCGCTCGAGACCATGAAGGGCGACAAGGAGGACGGCCACGGCACCGACGCGACGATGACGCGCGAGCAGCTGCTGACCGACCCGGAGCAGGCCGCCGACTTCGTCAAGAAGACCCAGGTCGACGCGCTCGCCATCGCCATCGGCACCTCGCACGGCGCCTACAAGTTCTCGCGCAAGCCCACCGGCGACATCCTCGCGATCTCGCGGATCAGGGAGATCCACGCCCGGCTGCCGAACACGCACCTGGTGATGCACGGCTCCTCGTCGGTCCCGCAGGACCTGCTCGCCGAGATCCGCCAGTACGGCGGCGCGATGAAGGAGACCTACGGCGTGCCGGTCGAGGAGATCCAGGAGGCGATCAAGCACGGCGTGCGCAAGATCAACATCGACACCGACATCCGGCTGGCGATGACCGGCGCGATCCGCAAGTTCTTCGCCGAGCACCCGGACAAGTTCGATCCGCGCGAATACCTGAAGCCCGCGCGCGAGGCCGCGAAGAAGATCTGCCTGCAGCGCTACCGGGAGTTCGGCTGCGCGGGGCAGGGCTCGAAGGTCCAGGCCGTCTCGCTGTCGGTGATGGTCGAGAAGTACCGCAAGGGCGAGCTGGCGCAGGCCGTCGTCTGAGCGCGCGCGCGGGACCGCCCCGCGCGCCGAGTCCTCCGCACGACGAGGCCCCGCTCCGACGGGGCCTCGTCGTTTGCGGCCGGTAGAATCCGCGGATCCTCCGGAATCGTGCGCCCATGTCCGCCGAGTCGCTGTCCACGCTGCGCACGCTGATCATCGCGTTCTCCCTGATCGCGCTGGCGGCGTCCCTCGTCGAGGGGCTGGCGCTGACGGTGATGCGCCGCGCCTACGACTGGCGCGATGCGCTCGCCTCGCTCGGGGTCGCCGTGGTGCGCCGCTTCGTCGACGTGCTGCCGCTGGCGATCGCGATGCCGGGCGGCCTCTGGCTGTACGAGCATCGCCTCGTCTCGCCGCCGCTCGACGCCTGGTGGAGCTGGGTGCTGCTCGGGCTCGGCCTCGAGTTCTGCTACTACTGGTACCACCGCACCGCGCACCGGGTGCGCTGGTTCTGGGCCTCCCACGCCGTCCACCACAGCCCGAACGCGTTCAACCTGTCGGCCGCCTACCGGCTCGGCTGGACGAGCCGGATCGGCGGTTCGCTGCTGTTCTTCCTGCCGCTGTGTGCGCTCGGCTTCCCGCCTCGGGCGATCGCCGCGGCGTATGCGCTGAACCTGCTCTACCAGTTCTGGATCCACGCGGAGTGGATCCCGAAGCTCGGCCCGCTCGAGGGCTGGCTGAACACGCCGTCGGCGCACCGCGTCCACCATGCCGCGGACCTCGAGTACCTCGACGCGAACTACGGCGGCGTGCTGCTGGTGTTCGACCGGCTCTTCGGCACCTACGTCGCCGAGCGCGACGACCTGAAGCCGCGCTACGGCTGGGTGGAGCCGCTGCGGTCCTACAACCCGCTGCGGATCGCGTTCCACCAGTGGGTCACGCTCGTGCGCGACCTGCGGCGCGCGCGATCGGCGCGCGAGGTGGCGGGCTACCTGTTCGGGCCGCCCGGCTGGTCGCCCGACGGTCCCGGTTCGACGACCGAGGCGCTGCGTGCGCGGGCCGGTCTCGACGCCCGCGGCCGGCCGCGGGCGAGCGCGCCGGGCGAGGGCGTCCGGGCCGGATCCGTCGTCGCCCGGGCCGGCAGCGCGCCGACCGCCGGGACCTAGTCGGCCGCTCGCGGCCCGGGCCGCGCGAGTGCGCTACGATCGCCCGATGGAGACCCCGTCCGACGCGGCGATCGCCCGCGCGTTCCAGTTGTCGGCGCTGCCGCCGTCGTTCCACGACGATCCGTACGCGACCTACCGCGCGCTGCGCGAGCACGATCCCGTCCGCGTGCTCGACAACGGCAGCGTCTTCCTGACCCGCTACGACGACGTCGCCGCGATGTACCGCTCGGCGACCGTCAGCTCCGACAAGAAGCGCGAGTTCGGGCCCAAGTACGGCGAAGGCACGCCGCTCTTCGAGCACCATACGGGCAGCCTCGTCTTCAACGACCCGCCGTCCCACACGCGCGTGCGGCGGCTCTTGCTGCCTGCGGTCGCGCAGCGCGCGATCGCGCGGATGGAACCGGGCGTGGTCGCGCTGGTCGACGGCCTGCTCGACGCGATGGCGGCCAGGTCCGGCGACGGCCGCCCGTTCGACCTGATCGAGGACTTCGCGGCCGCGATTCCCGTCGAGGTGATCGGCAACCTGCTGTCGTTCCCGCGCGAGGACCGCGGCCCGCTGCGCGGCTGGTCGCTCGCGATCCTCGCCGCGCTCGAACCGGTGCCGACGCCCGCGATGCTCGAGGCCGGCCACCGCGCGGTCACCGAGTTCCTGGCCTACCTGCGCGAGCTGATCGCGCACCGGCGCGCGCATCCGCTCGATCCGGACGAGGACGTGCTGACGAGGCTGATCCAGGGCGAGGTGGGGGGCGAGCGGCTGACCGAGGGCGAGCTGCTCCACAACTGCATCTTCCTGCTCAACGCCGGGCACGAGACGACGACCAACGCGATCGGCAACGGACTGCACGCGCTGATGCGCTTCCCCGACGAGCAGCGCCGATTGCGCGGCGATCCGACGCTGATCGGGTCCGCCGTGGAGGAGATGCTGCGCTACGAGAGCCCGCTGCAGCTGAACAACCGGATGCTCACCGCGCCGGCCGAGCTCGGCGGCCGGTCGTTCCCGGCCGGTACCTTCGTCACGCTGTGCATCGGGGCCGCGAACCGCGACCCGGCGCAGTTCGCCGATCCGGAGCGCTTCGATGTCGGCCGACGCCCGAACCGGCAGCTCGCGTTTGGCCACGGCGACCACGCCTGCGCGGGGATGAACGTCGCGAGGATGGAGGCGCGGATCGCCATCGCCCGGCTGCTCGCGCGCTTCCCGCGGCTCGAGCCTGCCGAGGCGCCGCGCCGCGACCGACGCGTGCGGTTCCGGGGGCTCCTGTCACTGCCGGCGAGCTGCGTCTGAGCCGTACGGCGCGCTCCGTCCCGGGACGCTCGCCGCTTGCCTCGGCCCGCGGCGTCGCGGTCTGCGTTGCCGCCCGGATCGCGGCGGCGCCCGCGGCGGCGCAGGGGGCCCGTGCCGTGCCGGATCAGGGCCGGTAGCCGAACGCCGGCCGCCCCGCCGCTCGCAACGGCGCCGCCATCGCCGCGAACCGGCACAGGTGGGTCCGCG
>JBAXJZ010000013.1:0-21920 GCA_037137595.1 Burkholderiales bacterium
CTCGATACGAATGCTTTGTTCTATCTCGCGTCGCGCGGGATCGCGCCGGCGCAGTCGGCCGACCACCGAACCCACCAGCTCCTCGGCGGACTCCCAGTCGCGGCGCAGCGCGAGGCCGGGCGCGTCGAGCCGCGCAAGCTGCAGCGTGTCGTCGACCACCCGCGCGAGCTGGGTCGCCTCGTCGACGATGGTGGCCGCGAGTCGGCGACGGCGCGCGGGGTCGAGCCGGTCGTCCTGGTCGTGCAGCGAGGACGCCGCGCCGACGATGGTGGCGAGCGGCGTGCGATGGTCGTGCGCGATGGCCGACAGCAGCGTGCCGCGCAGCGCCTGCAGCGTCGCGGCCTCGCGCTCGCGGGCCGCGGCCGCGTGCGCGGCGGCGCGCTCGAGCTCGATGCCCATGCGGTCGCACAGCGCCTGCAGGAGCTCGCGCAGCGCCTCGGGCGGCCGCGTGCCCGCGGGCAGCCGCACCCAGGCCGCGCCCACCGTGCGGCCGTGGCCGCGCATCGGCAGGCCCCAGGCGCGCAGGCCGTCCCAGCGGCCGGTGCCGGGTCCGATCGCGCGGCCCTCGCGCAGGACGACGCGCAGGCCGTCGGATTCGTCGGGGTCGGCCTCGCCGAGGTGCGCACGCGGCGCGGCGTTCGCGGGCGGGGCAGCGTTCGCGGGCGACGCAGCATTCGCGGGCGGTGCAGCGTGTTCGGGCGGCGTGCCCGTCGCGGCGTCGGCGTCGTCGACCGACCAGACCGTCGCGGGCTCCGCACCCGGCAGCGTGAGCAGTGCTCGCAGCCGCGACAGGCAGTCGCGCGGATCGGCGGCCTCGTGCAGCGCCTCGCCGAAGAGCCGCAGCTCGCCGGCACGCGCCGCCAGCTCGCGCTCGGCGAGCGCGAGACGCCGCTGGCGCGCCATCGACGCGGACACCAGCACGCTGACGCCGCCCATCGTGACCAGCAGCAGCGCGTGCTGGTGCAGGTCGACCGACAGGGCCCAGCGCGGCGGGACGAAGACGAGGTTGAACGCGAGGACGGCGACGACGCTCGCGGCGACGGCGGCGAACGGCGTGAGCCACGGGGCGGCGAGCGCGGCGCCCAGGACCAGCAGCATCGCGAGGTTGGCGACGTCGAGGCGGCCGTCGAGCACCAGCATCGTGGCCCACGCGAGCGTCCAGGCGAGGACGGCCGGCCAGCGCGGCGGGGCGGTGGCGAGCGCGGGCGATGCGGCGCCGGGGACGGGCATGGCGCGCAACGTAGCACAGCGGCTCCGGACGGGCGCACCCGCCGGGGACGCGCGCCCGGGGCCGGCCTCGCGCTATCGGAACCGCACGAAGACGCGCCGGTGCTCGACGATCGCGTCCGCGAGCCGATCCAGTCCGGCGCGGTGCGGCGTGCCGCGGGCGAGCCCGACGATCACCGCGAGGTGCTCGGTCGTCAGTGCGACCAGCGGCTTGCCGTCCATCGCGTCGACCAGTGCACGCGCGATGGCATCGGGCAGCGTCACGGACTCGCCGCCCCGGTGCCCCGCGGGGATGCGCTCGACGGCGAAGGTCAGAACGGGCATGCGGGCCTCGGTCGAAAGACCCAGTCTGCGCGCCCACGGCCCCGTCGTCGGTGCGCCGCCGAACGGAGCGGACCGACGGCAGCGGAAGCGTGGCCGGCCCGGGGTCCGTCCCCGTGTTCGCCAGCGCACGGACGCGCGTCGGGGCGACGCGTAGCGTGGTCTGCCGAAGACGCGACAGGAGCCGACATGATTCCTTCTCCCCGCCATGCCGCGGACGATGACGAGCAACGGTTGCTGCGGGACCTCCGGATCGGTTTCGACGGTCGCCAGTACCGCTTCGGGGGCTACCGCTACGACCGAAGCGAGGACGCGGTCGCGTATGCCCGCCTGCTCGCCTCGCGCCCGCGCGCGCCGGCCCGCGACGGCGACGCCCCCGAGTACCTGGACCACGAGCCGCCGTACGCACCGAGTGCCGACGAGCAGCGTGTCATGGCATCGACCGGCGTGACCTTCGCGGCGGGGCGCTTCGTCGTCGACCGGTTCCGCTACGATCGGCTCGCCGACGCCGTCGCCTACGCGACGCGCGGCGGGGGCGACGCGCCGGCGACGGCCCCCCCGACCCGATAGGGGCGGCGGTCCGGCAGGCGGACCGCGCCGACCGGGGGCCGCCTCTATACTCGGCGGCGCCGGGACCCGCGGCGCCGGTGCCCACGCGCTCCGACGGCGGCGTCCCGCGGAGCGTGACGATGCCGTCGGAATCGGATCCCGGACGGAACGGTCTGCTGGCGGCCCTGCCCGAACGGGACCGTGCGCTCTGGGCGCCCGCGCTGGAATGCGTGGACATGCCGCTCGGCCAGGTCCTGTACGAGTCGGGGCGCGCGATGACGCACGTGTACTTCCCGACGTCGGCCATCGCGTCCCTGCTCTACGTCACCGACCTCGGCGAATCGGCGGAGATCGCCGTCGTGGGCCGCGAGGGCATGGTCGGCATCTCGCTGTTCATGGGGGGCGAGACCACGCCGAGCCGCAGCGTGGTCCAGAGCGCGGGCGTGGGATTCCGCCTCGAAGGCCGCCTCCTGAAGGAGACGTTCGAGCGCTCGAGCGCCGTCATGCACCTGCTGCTGCGCTACACGCAGGCGCTGATCACGCAGATGATGCAGACGGCCGTCTGCAATCGTCACCACTCGCTCGACCAGCAGCTGTGCCGCTGGCTGCTGCTGAGCCTGGACCGGCTCGACGGGACCGAGCTCGTGATGACCCAGGAACTGATCGCCGACATGCTCGGCGTCCGTCGCGAGAGCGTCACCGAGGCCGCCGGCAGCCTGCAGCGGGCGGGGCTCATCCACTACCGGCGCGGGCACATCACCGTGCTGGACCGCGCCGGACTCGAGCACCGGAGCTGCGAGTGCTACGCGGTCGCGAAGCGCGAGTACGACCGGCTGCTGCCGCCGTCGACGGCGGGCTGAACCGGGGGCGCGCGTCGTCCCCCGGGGCACGTCCGCACACCATCAGCGGGGCGCCCGGTCCACGAGGTAGCGGCGCATCAGCGGATGCGCCGTCACGCCGTGGACGACGATCGACGCGGCGACGGTCCACAGCACCAGCGAGGTCAGCAGCTCCGCGGTCGCGGCGCCGACGTCGTGCCGCAGCACCAGCAGCAGGTAGAAGACCGAGCCGATCCCGCGGATGCCGAACCACGCGATCATGCGGCGCTGCGGGGGATCGAGCCCTTCGCCGACGAGGACCGGCAGCGCCGACAGCGGCCTGAGCAGCAGCAGCACCAGCGGGACGAACCAGAGGGCCTCGACGCGCAGCGGCGCGTACGCGAGCATCGCGCCGACGAGCAGCACGAGCGCCAGTTCCGCGAGCTTCTCGAGCTGGCCGTTGAAGAGCTGGACGGCCGCGCGCATGGTCGCGCTGGCGTGCTGCGGATGGGTGGCGAGCGTCTCGTACGGGTGACCCGCGACCGCCACCGGTCTCGACAGCGGCGCGCCGTCGCCCTCGTGCGACTCGTCGACGCGGCGCAGCGCCAGGCCGCACGCGAAGACGGCGAGGAAGCCCGAGGCCAGGGCCCACTGCGCGAGGCCGTAGCCCAGCGCGACCAGCCCGAGCGAGAGGAACACGTCGAGCCCCACAGCCTCGCCGTGACGGGCGCGCAGGTGGACCACCAGCCTGCCGGCCAGGGTGCCGAGCGCGGCGCCGATCGCCATGCCGCCCACCGTGGCCCACCCGAGGTCGACGGTCCACCAGCGGGCCCATCCGGTGCCGAGGTCGTGCCGTCCGAGCAGGCCCAGTCCGAGCATCACGAACGGGAACGCCACCCCGTCGTTGAGGCCGCCTTCGCCGGCCAGGCTGAATCCGAGGCGATCGGGGTGCGCGCCGGGCTCGGCGTGGATGCCCGAGGCCAGCACCGGATCGGTCGGGGCCAGGATCGCCCCGAGCAGCACCGCGGCGCCGACAGGCAGGTCCAGCAGCCAGACGCCGACCGCCGCGATCATGGCCACCATCGCCACCATGGAGAGCGTGGCGAGGCGGATCGGCACCGACCAGCGCCGGTCGCGCAGCGGGACGCCGAGCTGCAGCCCGGCCGCGAAGAGCGAGATCAGCAGCGCGACCTCGGCGATCCGCTCGAGCATCGCGGCATGGCGCATCGGGTCCGGGGTCAGCACGTTCGCGAGGTCCGGTCCGAGCATCCAGCCCGTGGCGAGGTACAGCAGCGCCGCGCTGACCGGCAGGCGCTCGACGAGCGTGCCGAGCAGCACGAGCGACACGAGCAGCGCGCCGGCGAACAGCGACCATCCGGCCGCGGACATCGTGGATCGCCCGCTAGGACGAGGGCGCGCCGCGGGGTGCGGCACGGAGGATCGCCAGGAGCGTCTGCGGATCGGCGGGCTTCGTCAGGTGCCGATCGAACCCTGCCAGGATGGCCTTCTCGCGATCCTCGGGCCGCCCGTACCCGCTGAGCGCGATCAGCAGGCAGTCGGCCGTCTCCCTGCGACCCCGCAGCGCCTTGGCGACCTCGTAGCCGCTGCGGCCGGGCAGGCCGATGTCGAGCACCGCCGCGTCGGGCCGCACGCGCGCGGCGACCTCGAGCGCCCCGTCGCCGGAGAACGCGGTCCAGACCGTGTGACCGTCCGCCCGCAGCACCATCGCCAGGCTCTCCGCGGCATCGAGGTTGTCGTCGACCACCAGCACCCGGCACCGTCCCGCGCCCGCGCCCTCGGCCTGCGGCGGGTCGACGACCGGCACCGGCGCCGGGAGATCGGCCAGCGGCAGGCGGACCGTGAAGCGGCTGCCGCGGCCGAGCCCCGGACTGGCCGCCTCCACCTGCCCGCCGTGCAGCGCCACGAGCTGGCGCACCAGCGTCAGTCCGAGCCCGAGCCCGCCGCGCGAGCGGTCGAGCGTGGTGTCGGCCTGCGTGAACAGCTCGAAGACCTGCGGGACGAGGTCGGCGGCCATGCCCACGCCGTTGTCCTGCACCGTGATCACGGCCTGCTTCCCGTCGCGGGTCAGCGTGAGTCCGATCGCCCCGCCCTCGTCGGTGTACTTCGCGGCGTTGTTCAGCAGGTTCGCCAGCACCTGGGTCAGACGGAGCAGGTCGCCCTCGACGAAGAGCGGTCCGTCGGCCGCCGACACCGTGAGCACGTGCCGTCGCGCGTCGATCAGCGGGCGCGCGAGCTCGACCGACCGCTCGACGACGACCGACAGGTCGATCGGCGTGCGGTCCAGGTGGATCTTGCCGCTGGCGATCCGCGCGACGTCGAGCAGGTCGTCGAGCAGCTTCGCCAGCGCGTCGGTCTGCCGCTCGATGACCCGCGCGGCCCAGGCCGTCTGCGGATCGGGCTGGCCGAGCCGCCCGATGATCGTCACCGCGTTGCGGATCGGCGCGAGCGGGTTGCGCAGCTCGTGCGCGAGCATCGCCAGGAACTCGTCCTTGCGGCGGTCGGCCATGACGAGCGCCTGCTCGGCGACGAGGCGCTCCTCGACGTCCAGGGTCAGGGTCACGTCCCCCTCGTAGCGGTCGGCCGCGTCGAAGCACGGGACGGTGATCGCGCGCATCCAGCGGTAGACGCCGTCGCCGCGCCGCAGGCGCAGGTCGATCTCGCGCCGGTTGCGCGAACCGTCCCTCACGCCGTGCTCGGCGACGAAGCGCAGACGGTCTTCCGGATGCACGAACTCGAGCCAGCCGCGCCCGAGCAGCGCCTCGCGCTCGCGGCCGATGAACTCCGCGCAGGCCTGGTTCACGAACCGGGTCCGTCCGTCGGCGTCGTCGACCCGCAGCAGCGCGGGAATCCGGTCCGCGAGGCGGCGGAAGTGCATCTCGCTGTCGGTCCGCAGCCGCTCGGTCAGGTCGCGCTCGGTCGCCAGCAGGGCCCTCACCTCGCCGCCCTCGTCCCGCAGCGCGGAGGCGGTGACCGACACGACGAGGGGATCGCCGCTTCGTGTGCGCCGCGCCATGTCCAGCGGCCCGGCATGGCCGTCCCGGCGGACCGCGTCGAACAGCGCCCGCATCGCGGCCCCCCCGCTCTCCGGCAGCAGCGCGAACAGTCCGGCGGCACGCGCTTCGTCGGCGCTCCATCCGTAGAGCCGCTCGGCGCCGCGATTCCAGCCTTCGATCCGGCCCTCGGGATCGCAGACGACCACCGCGTCGTTGGAGTCCTCCAGGACCGACAGCAGGTGCCGGGCGTTGCGCACCGCGTTGCGCAGCGCGCTCACGTCGACGCAGCTGAGCACCACGCCCTCGATCGCCCCGCCCTGCGTGCGGTACGGCGTCGCCCGCCGCAGCACCGTGCGGCCGTCGTCGGTACCGACCTCGACCGAGGCCGTCCGGCCGTCGGCGAGCACGCCCGCGAGGTCGGCGTCGAAGTCGGGATCGCGCAGCCGCGAGGCGATGTCGCCGAGCGGCCGGCCTTCGTCGCCCGCCTGCAGCCGGAAGAACGCCGAGACGTTCGGCGTGAACCGCCGCACGCGCAGGTCGCGGTCGAGCAGCACCGTGCCGACGTGCGAGCTCTCGAGCAGGTTCTGCAGGTCGTCGCGGTTGCGCGCGACCTCGGCCACCTTCTCCTCGAGCTGGGCGTTCACCATCGACAGCTCTTCGTTGACGGCCTGCAGCTCCTCCTTCGCGCTCTCGAGCTCCTCGTTCGACGACTGGAGCTCCTCGTTCAGCGCGAGCGTCTCCTCGTTCGCCACGCGCAGGCTCTCGTTGGCCCGCTCGGCCTCGTCGAGCGCGAAGGCGAGGTCGTCGAGATTCTCGTCGTCGTGGGAGGCGGACGGCTCCCGCGGCGCATCGGCCGGCGCCTCGACCGGCGGGGGCGGCGGCGCCGCGCCGGCCTCGACGGGCAGCCAGGGGTCGAACACCACCGCCCACAGGCTGCGGCCGTCGGCCTCCGTCAGCGGCTCGACCGACATCCGGATCGTCCGGCCGGCGGACCCGGATCCGAGGCGACCGCGGCGCTCCACCGCCGCACCCGTGGCCGCGGCCCGCGCGAGCGTCGCGCGCAGTCCGGCACGCAGCTCGGGCCGCACGAGCCGCACGAGCTCGAGCGTCGCGTCGCCCCGCGGCTCGAGCAGCTCGGACATTCGGCCGTGGAAGTAGACCGCGCGGCCCTCGCGGTCGACCAGCGTCGCGGCGAGCGGCGCGCGCTGGCCGAGGTGATCCGCGAGCAGCCGCGACGCCGTGCGGCCGCCGTGCTCGACGCTGCGCCGGCGGGCGAGGCGGGCGGCACCGAACGCGCTCCAGCCGCCGACGAAGCCCTCGGGCAGATGGGCACGCGCGCCGACCCGTCGGAACAGCCGCGCGTCGCGGGACACCGGCTCGAACAGCGAGGCCTTCGCGCCGAGCGACTCGGCGCGCCCGAGCATCAGGAACCCCTGGGCCCGCAGGGCGAAGTGGAAGATGTCGAAGGCCCGTTCCTGCAGGTCCGTCTCGAAGTAGATGAGCAGGTTGCGGCACAGGATCAGGTCGAGCTTCGAGAACGGCGTGTCGCGCACCAGGCTCTGCGGCGCGAACAGCACCGCGTCGCGCAGCGTCTTGCGCACCACCCAGCGCTTGCCGCTGCGTTCGAAGAATCGCGCCAGGCGCTGCGGCGAGACCGAGTCCGCGAGCGTGGCGGGGTAGCTGCCGGCCCGGGCGAAGGCCAGCGCGTCGAGGTCGATGTCGGTGCCGAACACCTGGACCGCCGGCGGATCGGAGCGCTCGTCGCACTGCTCGAGCAGCATCATCGCGATCGAGTAGGACTCCTCGCCCGTCGCGCAGCCGGGTGTCCAGACGCGGATCGGCGCGCCGTTCGCGCGGTGCGCCGCGACGAGCTCCGGCACCGCGACCGCGGCGAGCTCGTCCCAGGCCTCGCGGTCCCGGAAGAACTCGGTGTAGCCGATGAGGAACTCGTTCTTCAGCGCATGCGCCTCGTCGGGCGCGCGGCCGAGGAGCGCGAGATAGTCGTCGGCGCGCTCGATGCCGATCAGCGCCATGCGTCGCGCGAGGCGCCGCCTGAGCATCGCCGGACGGTACCAGCGGAAATCGTGGCCGGTGCGGTCCAGGACCACGCGCAGCGCCTGCTCGAGGACATCGTCCAGCGGTCCGGACCGGTCCGTCGGCCGTGCGGTCGTCTCGACGGCGCGGAGCCGATCACGTCGGTCGAGGTCGTCGCGCAGCGCGGCAGGCATCTCCTCGGGGGCGAGCACGCGGTCGACGGTGCCCGCCTCCATCGCGCTGCGCGGCATGCTCTCGAACTGCGCGGTGTCGGGCCGCTGCACGTAGGCGAGGCCGCCGGCCGCGCGGATCGCCTTCAGGCCGATCGTGCCGTCGTGGTCGGTGCCGCTCAGCACGATGCCGACCGCGCGTTCGGCGGCCTCGTCGGCGAGCGACAGCATCATCAGGTCGATCGACCTCGGCGCGGGCGGGCGCTCCGGCGGGATGCCCAGCTCGAGCCGATCGCCGCGGCACAGCAGCAGTCGGCCGGGCGGCGCGACGAAGGCGCGCCCGCCCTCGATCGTCACCGGTGCGTCGACCTGTTCCGCGGGCACCGGGCCGGCCGTGGCCAGCAGCTCGGCGAGGTGACTCACGCTGCGCGCCGGCAGGTGCGTGACGACGAGGTAGGCGATGCGGGGATCCGGCACGGCCGCCGCGAAGAACGCCTTGAGCGCCGCGAGGCCGCCGGCCGACGCGCCGAGCCCGACCAGCAGGGTCGGCGCGGTCCGCGGGGACGCGTCGTGGCGATCGTCGCTCATGTCGTGGCCGTCCCCTTCGCCACGGGCCCGGGGCGCCCACGGGGGACGCGGCTGGAAACGCATCGGCGGCCCGGGTGCACCGATCGATGCAGTATAGACCACGGTCGACGGGGCCCCTTGACGGGGGTCAAGGCGTTCGGATGCGGCGTGCTCGCCGCGGTTCACCGAGGCGTGACGTCCCGTCGGGGATCGCAGCGCCCGCGGCTGGGCGATGATCGCGTCTCGACCCGAGGCCTCCAGACCCGCCCCGCCGCCATGACGACACCCCACGACCTCGTCCGCCGCGTCCTCGCCTCACCGCCCGCCCGCCTCCTGGTGCTCGGATTCCTGCTGCTCGGGTCGATGGCCCTGAGCGGCGACGTGATGGGCAGCTACGGGGGCGAGCCCGTCAAGGCCGCCGTGCACGTCGCCGCCCTGGCTGTCGCGGGGTTCGCGCTCTACGTCGCGCACGCCCGGTTCGTCGAGCGGCGCACGGCCTCCGAGCTCGGGCTGCCCGGCATGGGCCGCGAGCTCGGCATCGGCCTGCTCGTGGGCGCGGGGCTCTACACCGCGTGCGAGCTCGTGCTGATGGCGCTGGGCCTCTACCGGATCGACGGCCTGAACCCCTGGCGCTTCCTGCTGCCGGCGATCGCGATGGCGATCAGCTCGAGCGTCTTCGAGGAGCTGCTGTTCCGCGGCGTGCTGTTCCGGTCGGTGGAGGCGTGGTTCGGCAGCTGGGCGGCGCTGGTCGTGTCCTCGCTCGTCTTCGGACTGACCCACCTGCTCAACCCGCAGGGCACGCTGGAGGGGGCGCTCTTCATCGCGGTGGAGGCCGGGATCCTGTTGGCGGCAGCCTTCATGCTCACCCGCCGCCTGTGGCTCGGCATCGGCTTCCACTTCGCGTGGAACTACACGCAGTCGGCGATCTTCTCGGGAATCGTGTCGGGCAACGAGCCCGCGGCGGGGTTGATCCTGTCGACCGTGGCCGGGCCCGACTACCTGACGGGCGGCGCGTTCGGGGTCGAATCGTCGGTGCTGGCGCTGGCGCTGTGCACGTCGACCGGGGTGGCGATGCTGGTCATGGCGGTGCGGCGCGGGCGGATCGTGGCGCCGGCCTGGAAGCGGTCCGGCCGCGCCGACTGACCGCGGCCGCCCGCGCCGGACGATCCCCGGCGCGGACGGCCGCGAGGCTCACCGCAGGTCGAACCGGTCGAGGTTCATCACCTTGGTCCACGCGGCGACGAAGTCGCGGACGAACTTCGGTCCGTTGTCGTCCTGCGCGTAGACCTCGGCAAGCGCGCGCAGCTGCGAGTTCGAGCCGAAGGACAGGTCGACCCGGGTGGCGGTCCAGCGCAGTCCGCCGGTCCCGCGGTCGCGCCCCTCGAACATGTTCGCGCCCACAGGCGTCCAGGTCGTCGACATGTCGACCAGGTTGACGAAGAAGTCGTTCGTCAGCTGCCCCGGGCGCCGCGTCAGCACGCCGAGCGACGACCCGCCGGTGTTGGCGCCCAGCACGCGCAGTCCGCCGACCAGCACCGTCATCTCGGGCGCGCTCAGCGTGAGCAGCTGGGCGCGGTCCACGAGCAGGTGCTCGGGCGACACCGAGAAGGCCGCCTTCGCGAAGTTGCGGAAGCCGTCGGCCTGGGGCTCGAGCGGCGCGAACGAGGCGGCGTCGGTCTGGTCCTGGGTGGCGTCGGTGCGACCGGGCGCGAAGGGCACGGTCACCTCGTGACCGGCGGCCCGCGCGGCCATCTCGATACCCACGTTGCCCGCCAGCACGATCAGGTCGGCGAGCGACACCTTGCGGCCGTCGGCCTGGGCGGCGTTGAACGACCCGCGCACGCCCTCGAGCACCGCGAGCACCTTCGCGAGCTGCGCGGGCTGGTTGACCTCCCAGTCCTTCTGCGGCGCGAGCCGGATCCGCGCGCCGTTGGCGCCGCCGCGCCTGTCGCTGCCGCGGAAGGTGGAGGCCGACGCCCACGCGGTGGACACCAGCTCGCTCACCGACAGGCCGGTGGCGAGGATGCGCGCCTTGAGCGAGGCGACGTCCGCCGCGTCGATCGGCGGGTGGTCCGCCTTCGGCAGCGGGTCCTGCCAGATCAGGTCCTCGGCGGGCACCTCGGGGCCGAGGTAGAGCGCCTTCGGGCCCATGTCCCGATGGGTCAGCTTGAACCACGCCCGCGCGTAGGCGTCGGCGAATTCCTCGGGGTTCGCGAGGAAGTGCCGCGAGATCTTCTCGTAGGCCGGATCGAAGCGCAGGCCCAGGTCGGCCGTGGTCATCATCGGCGGGTGCTTCCTCGACGGGTCGTGCGCGTCGGGGATCAGGTCCTCGGGCTGCACGTCCTTCGGGCGCCACTGGTGCGCGCCGGCCGGGCTCTTCACCAGCTCCCACTCGTACTTGAAGAGCATGCGGAAGTAGCCCATGTCCCAGGTCGTCGGGTTGGGCTTCCACGCGCCCTCGATGCCGCTGGTGGTGGTGTGCACGCCCTTGCCGGTGCCCAGGGCGTTCTTCCAGCCGAAGCCCATCTCCTCGATCGGCGCGCCTTCCGGCGCGGGCCCGACGAGCGCCTCGTCGCCGGCGCCGTGCGCCTTGCCGAAGGTATGGCCGCCGGCCACCAGCGCCACCGTCTCGTAGTCGTTCATCGCCATGCGCGCGAAGGTCTCGCGCACGTCGCGCGCCGAGGCCACCGGATCGGGCCGGCCGTCGGGCCCCTGCGGATTCACGTAGATCAGGCCCATCTGCACGGCGGCCAGCGGCTGCGCCAGCTCGCGCTCGCCGCTGTAGCGGCTGTTCGCCTTGTCGCTGGTGGCGAGCCATTCCTGCTCGGCGCCCCAGTAGACGTCCTCCTCGGGCGCCCAGATGTCGACGCGACCGCCGCCGAAGCCGAAGGTCCTGAACCCCATCGTCTCCATCGCCACGTTGCCGGCCAGGATCATCAGGTCGGCCCACGAGATGGCGTTGCCGTACTTCTTCTTGATCGGCCACAGCAGCCGGCGCGCCTTGTCGAGGTTGCCGTTGTCGGGCCAGCTGTTCAGCGGCGCGAACCGCTGGTTGCCGGTGCCCGCGCCGCCGCGACCGTCGGCCGTGCGATAGGTGCCGGCGGCGTGCCAGGCCATGCGCACGAACAGGCCGCCGTAGTGGCCCCAGTCGGCCGGCCACCAGTCCTGCGAATCGGTCATCAGCGCGGCGAGGTCCTTCTTGAGCGCCGCGTAGTCCAGTCGCTGGAAGGCTTCGGCATAGTCGAAGTCCGGATCCATCGGGTTGGACACCGGCGGGTGCTGGTGGAGGATCGCGAGGTTCAGCTGCTCCGGCCACCAGTGGGCGTTGGACTGCAGGCCCGGCGCGGTGCGGGCACCGGCGGTGTGGAACGGGCATTTCGGGGCATCGGTCGGCTGGGTCATGGTGTGCTCCATCGTGTCGGGGTGCGGGGGTCCGCCTTCGGGGTTCAGTACGCCTGCGCCATCGCGGCGAGTATCGCCAGCATTTGCGGCCACGCTTCGTGCCAATGAACCGGGGTCTTCATCGTTCCTCCGTGTCGGGACCATCGAGGCGCGGGATCGCGCAGGCAGCCCGGGACCGGGTGGTCTCGGGTGTCGCGGCGGCGCAATGCCGTGAACCGCGAGCGACGAGGCCATTCTTGGAGGCCGCCCCGAATCGGTCCAACGGAAGATTCGGATCAGGGCGATCTGGAATCCCGATAACGACGCCCACGCGACGCGAACGTTCCAGCGCGCGCACCGCCGTCGAATCCGGCACGCGCGCGTGCCATCGGCCGAGCTTCGACGGACGATGTCGGCCCGCCCGCTTCGATCCGACCGAGTGACCCCGATGGACTTCGACGACGTCGTCCGCAGCCGCCGCAGCATCCGCGGCTTCCTGGACAAGCCGGTGCCGCGCGCCCTGATCGAGGAGATCCTCGAGCTCGCGATGCGCGCGCCGAGCTCGATGAACACCCAGCCCTGGCACTTCCACGTCGTGGCCGGCGCCGTGCTCGACCGGATCCGCGCGGGCAACGTCGAGCGCAACCTCGCCGGCGTGCCGCACTCGCGCGAGTTCCGCCTCGGCCCCGGCTACGAGGGCGTGCACCGCGAGCGGCAGGTGGAGATCGCCAAGCAGCTCTTCGGCGCGATGGGCATCGCCCGCGAGGACACGCAGGCGCGCCAGGACTGGGTGCTGCGAGGCTTCCGGCAGTTCGACGCGCCCGCGTCGATCATCGTCACCTACGACCGCGCGCTGCACGGCAGCGACATCCCGCCCTTCGACTGCGGGGGCGTGGTGAACTGCCTGGTGAATGCGGCGTGGTCGCGCGGGCTGGGCTGCGTGATCAACAGCCAGGGGATCATGCAGTCGCCGGTGGTGCGGGCCGAGGCGCGGATCCCGGAGGACGAGGTGATCCAGACCTGCGTGGCGATCGGGTGGCCGGACGAGACGTTTCCGGCGAATGCGGTGGTGTCGCGGAGGAAGTCGGTCGGGGAGACCGCGGTGTTTCTCGGGTTCGAGGACTGAGTCGCCGTCTCTCGCGTCGAGCGGCCGCGAAGCCGGGCCGGGGCGTCGGAGGGTCGCGGTCGATCAGGGTCACCGGACGAGGTCCACCGACTCCCCGCGCACGAACGCCTCGACGGTGTCGATCAAGCGATCCGCCACCGCCTGGACCGCCTCGTCGCTGGCCCATGCGACATGCGGCGTCAGGATGAAGTCCGGTCGATCCAGCAGCCGCATGAACGGATGGTCGGGCGGCGGCGGTTCGACCTCGGTCACGTCGAAGGCCGCCCCCGACAGAGACCCCGCCTCCAGCGCCGGCCCGACCGCCGCCTCGTCCACCAGCCCGCCCCGCGCCGTGTTGATCAGCAGCGGCCGGCGCGCCATCGCCGCCATCTCGGCCGCACCGATCATGTGCCGCGTCTGCGGCCGCAGCGGGCAGTGCAGCGTGACCACGTCCGACTCGGCCAGCACGCGCTCGAACGGCACGTACAGCCTGCCCATGCCTTCGCGCCCCTTGAAGGCGGACATCAGCACCTTCATGCCCAGCGCCCGGCCCATGCGGGCGACGGCCTGACCGAGGCTGCCGTCGCCGATCACGCCGAGCGTGGCGCCGGCGAGGTCGCGGATGGGATGGTCGAAGAAGCAGAACTGCCGCGCCGCCTGCCAGCGTCCCGCGCGCACGGCATCGCGGTACGCGCAGAGGCTGCGCCGCAGCGCGAAGATCAGCGCGAAGGTGTGCTCGGGAACGGTGTGCACCGCGTAGTCGCGGACGTTGGCGACCGCGATGCCGCGCTCGCGGCAGGCCGCGAGGTCGATGGTGTCGGTGCCGGTGGCCGCCACCCCGACGAGGCGCAGGCGCGGCGCGGCCGCGATCGAGGCGGCGTCCAGCCGGACCTTGTTGACGAGGACGATGTCGGCATCGGCGATGCGCGCCGCCACCTCGCCGGGTTCGGTGCGGCCGTGGCAGACGAGGCGGTGCGCGAACGCGGGCGCGCGCAGGCGCGTCGACGGGGACAGCGTGTCGCGGTCGAGGAAGACGATGTGCATCGTTCGGATCCCGTGACGACGCCGAGCCGCGCGCGGCTCGGCTCGAGCCGTCGGTCGCGCCGGGTCAGTCGCCCTTGATGTTCTTCGCCTTGATGATCCCGGACCACAGCGCGAGCTCGGTCTGCACGAAGGCCGCGAGCTGGGTCGGATCCATGTAGACGGCGAACGCGCCCTGGTCGTTCAGGCGCCGGCGATAGGCCTCGCTCTCCACGATGGCCTTGATCTCGCGGGTGAGCCGCGCGACCACGGGCGCCGGCGTGCCCGCGGGCGCGAACACGCCGAACCACGACTCGACCTCGTAGCCGGGCAGGCCCGCTTCCGCCGAGGTGGGCACGTCGGGCAGCGCCGGATGGCGCTGCTTCGCGGTGTACGCGAAGGCCTTGAGCTTGCCGGTGTTCACGTGGCCGATCACCGAGGGCGGCGTGGTCACGAACATGTCCACCGTCCCGCCCAGCAGGTCGGCGACCGCGGGGCCGGCACCCTTGTACGGCACGTGGGTCGTCGGCACCTTGGCCTGCTGCTCGAAGAGCTCGCCGGCGATGTGCTGGATCGAGCCGTTGCCCGACGACGCATAGAACACGCCCCGGTTGTTCTTGCGGGCGAGCTCGATGAACTCCTGCAGGGAGTTGGCGGGGTTGCTGCCCGGCACGGCGAGGACGTGCGGCGCACGCATCACCAGCGCGACCGGCACGAAGTCCTTCGTCGGGCTCCACTTCACCTGCGGGAACAGCGACGGGTTGCCCACGTGATAGCCCGAGTACTGCATCAGCAGGGTGTAGCCGTCGGGCTTCGCGCGCGCCACCGCCTCGGTGCCGAGGTTGCCCGAGGCGCCCGCCTTGTTCTCGATCACGATCGACTGGCCGAGCGCCTTGCCCAGCGCCTCGCCGACCAGGCGCGCGACGAAGTCGGTCGAGCCGCCGGGCGAGCTCGGCACGACCATCGAGATCGGCCTGTCGGGCCAGGTGTCCGCGAGCGCGGACGTCGTCGCGAGCGCGAGCGCGCCGGTAATCAGCCAGGTTCGGATGCGCATGGTGTCTCCTCGTTGCGGCGGCCTTCAGGCCAGCTCGGAAATCTCGATCAGGTTGAAGTCCGGGTCGCGCACGTAGACCGACCGGATCCGTTGCGTGGCACCGGTGCGCATCACCGGGCCGTCGAGGATCGGCCACTTCGCGTCGTGCAGGCGCGCGATCACCTGCTCGAGCGGGATCGACGCGATGAAGCACAGGTCCTGCGACCCGGGCACCGGCAGGTGCGCCTTCGGCTCGAACTCCGAGCCCTGCACGTGCAGGTTGATCTTCTGGTTGCCGAAGCGGAACGCGTGGCGCTCGACCGGCGGCGTGCCGCCGACGAAGGTCTCGAGCGTCATGCCGAGCACGCGCGTGTAGAAGTCCACGCAGGCCTCGCGGCGCGCGGTGCAGCAGGGACATGGGGCGCGTGTGGGTCGGCGGGTGCCCGGGACTCGCACAGAAGCGCCGGGCGATGGGCCGCGCGGCGGCGGGCGCGCGACGACACCCCGGTTCAACCTCGGCGCAGGCATACGCGTCGAGACGGTCTGCGGCCCCTTAGGTGGCTACATCGTCTCGATTGACTAAGCCGGATGGTGGTCGCGTTTCAGCGGAAACGTCCAGGCTGCGCCGATCAGCCCATGCAGGCGAGGATTTGCGCCGCGATTTTGGGCCGCGAGTCGCTGGCGGTGGTCGAGCCTGGCGTTGGGACCGCGGGCGAGGCTGTCTTCGAGCGCGTCCGGAGCGCGATCAGGGCGAGAAGAATCGCGTCCGCAGGCGCGTTCGGACCGGCTTGAGGTTGTGCCCAATAACAGCACTTTGGCTAGCACCTAGCACGGACCGCGCTTGATCTAGACTTCGAACTGTGACTGGAAGCGATCGTAATGATCTTCGCTCAAGCACGGGAACGACGATTCGAGCGGTTGCGAAGCGCGAGCAACTGCATTAAGGCCTTGGAGCTCCAAGCAAACGTCGTTCGATGGGTGTTTTGTGAAGCGAGAAGCAACTCGTGTAGCCCATTTTGCGATTGACCGTCCGTTTCAGACTGAGTGCGGCCAGTCGACGCTAGGCTGTCCAACGACAGCTAAAGCTGGGACCTGCCGTCCAGCGCGCGGTGCCGGAGCGCTGAAGACCGCGTCCGAATCCGAATGCGCGAAGACGACGCCCGAGCAGGAGAGCCGCACGATGTGGGAGAAGCCTAGGACGCTTGACGATGCGAAGCAGCTAGTTGCTGGCCCCGCTGGCGTGGAATTCGAAAAGTACCCGCTCAAGTTCGCCATACCGGCCTACTTCGGCGTCCGACCACAATCTGGCGATCCGGCGACGGTCAACAGCGGTACGGCCTCGCTTGTCCGGATTGGCGGGCAGTCCTTTGCGCTGACCTGTTCGCACGTGCTGGAGGGATACCGCAAGCGATTGGCCGAGGGCGACTGCATCTTCCAACTCGGCAACTGCGAACTCGACCCGCTGGCACAGCTGAAGGTCGAGAACGCGCAACTCGACTACGCCCTCATTGCGGTGACCGAAAAGCAGGCGAACGAAATCGCCAAGCCTGGAGGACCTTTCGACGGCACATTCTTCTGCGAGCCGCCGCAGTGGCCACCCGGTGGTGTGAAGGAGGGCGACTTCGTTGCTTTCGGTGGCTTCCCCGGCGAGTTACGCCAGGCCGTGTCCTTCGATAGTCTCTCCTTCGGAAGCTTCAGCAGCGGCGCCTCTCGGGTGGCGTCGGTCAACGATGACTACCTTGTGTCCCAGTTTGAACGCGAGTTCTGGGTGAAACACGGGCATGAGGCGGAACCCGAGACCATTGGCGGCATGAGCGGCGGGCCTGTGTTCGCCATCCGTCACAGCGCGGAGACTGACATCATGACTTACGAGTTCATCGGTCACATCTACGAGTTCTCGAAGGACTTCGAGCTGCTGTACGTCCGACTGGCCCGTGTCCTGCCACTCTGAATCAGGAGAACCTGACGCATGCCGATGCTCGCGTTCCTGCCTTGGCTGGACATCAAGGCGCCCATCGTCCAGGGACCGTTTCACCTGTTCCGGCAGGGCGTTAGGGATGCCCCGCCACATGGCGTCGGCTCGTCGCTATCCGACGAGACTATGGTCAAGCTGCTTTCGCAGTACCGGGAGTCGGCCAACTTCCCACTGCGCGTGGTCACGGTACTCCAGTTTGACGGGCGACCACTCGGCGCGGAATTCGATGAGGCTGACAGGGCGGCCATCTTCCGGTTCGGGCAGCACCTCGCGGTCAGCGGCTTGAGCGACCGCCGCTTCATCAGCGGCTTCCTTGATGGGTACACCGCGTCGGGTCACTACCAGGTGGTCATTCAGGCCTTCACCGAGCCCTACGCCGGAAGCGTCAGCCTAACCCACCGCCGCAAGGATGGCCATTCGAGCGTGATGCTGGGCCAAAGGGACGTGCACTTCGTTCGTCCGGCGCATCTGGTGAGCCAAGGCGAGCCCAACATCAGCCTCCGCTTGCTGGCTGCCCTGCAGTCCATCCAGACGCTTCCGCAGGTCATCCATGAGCATGTCGATGCGTCGGTCACCCAGTACCTGCTCGCAAACAGCGACTCGCCGGACGTGCCGCTCGAGGCCGAGTGCATCGCCACCTACGCCGCGCTCGAACGAGTGAGCGACTCCGACCAGACGCTCAAGGACATTCGCAAGAAGCTGCCCGCTCTCTTGGCATTTGTGAACTGCTCCCCATGGACGGGGCGCCTGCGCGACGAGCTTGGCTTGCCGTCAGACGGTGAGATGCCAGTGCTTCACGCCTGGCTCCAGCAAATCTACGCACTTCGCGGCAACGTGGCGCACGGCAAGCCCGCACACTGGGCACCACAGCAGTGGTCGCAGCACGAGCACCTGGTAGCCGGCGCGTTCATCTACCCGCTGGCCCTGAAGTGCCTCTTGGCACAGCACAAGCTGTATGCGCTGAATGAGGAAGACGTGGCATGGACACTTGGACTCGAAGGGCTGCTGACAGACCGCCCGTTCTTCGAGGTGCCTCCGAAGTCGCAGGTTGTGGAAGACTCACAGGGCGAGGACGGCGCCGAGTTGGTACCTGACGCGGCCCGGCCCTACCTGACCCGCTGGCAGCTCCGGTTTGACGACATCAACAACGCACTACTTGGTACAGCGCTATCGCGGACTATCAGCGAAGTCCTCGACAACGGGTGAAGCAGCGACCAGGTGAACGACTGAAACGTGACCAAGACGGTGAGTACGGCCCCCGTGCCTCACAGACCGCTTCCGCTGCATAGCAGACATCGATAGTCCGCCTCAATGCGAACGCGTCAAAGAAAAAGGGGCGGGTCCCTAAGGACCCGCCCAACCCCAACGTCACGCCCGGCCCGCGCCCCTGCGGCATCTCAGGCCGGCCCGCACGTCAACTAATGACCCTCAGTGACTGATCTGCCAGGGCCGCCTCCCCACGAGCGACTTCATCCCATCCGGCCGCGTCACCGCCCTGCTCTTCCCACCCGGCGTGCAGCACCCGCACCCCGACCCATGCCGCGACGCGCGATACGCCGCGAGACTCCGCGGCTCGTGCCGACTCTGCTCGTTGCGCGCATGCACCTCGCGCTCCAGCGACGTCAGCAGCCCGCGCATCGGCGGCTCCGACAGCACCCGCCCCGAGGGCACGCCACAACGCGGGCACCCCTGCGGCTCATTGCGCTCGGCCATCGAGCGCATCGCCGTGAACCCGCCGTGCTCGGCACACTCGTAGTCGTAGAAGGGCATCGCGAACCTCCGGTCGGTCAGGCGATCACAGGTCCGGCGACAACGGCATGTCCGGCCCACCCGACAGATACTTCGTCGGCCCCGCCGCCGTAGGCCGGATATCGAAGTCGAAGATCTGCGTCGGCAGCCACAACGTCGCGCACGCATTCGGAATGTCCACCACCCCGCTGATATGCCCCTGCACCGGCGCGGTCCCCAGGATCGAATACGCCTGCGCCCGCGTGTAGCCGAACTTCGTCAGGTACTCGATCGCGTTCAGGCAGGCCTGGCGGTACGCCACGTGCACGTCGAGGTAGTGCTGCTGGCCGTGCTCGTCGACGGAGATGCCCTCGAAGATCAGGTAGTCGTTGTAGTTCGGGGTGATGGGGCTGGGCTTGAAGATCGGGTTCTTGATGCCGTACTTCGTCATGCCGCCCTTGATGAGCTCCACCTTCATGTGGACCCAGCCGGCCATCTCGATGGCGCCGCAGAAGGTGATCTCGCCGTCGCCCTGGCTGAAGTGGAGGTCGCCCACGGACAGGCCCGCGCCGTCCACGTACACGGGGAAGTAGATCTTCGAGCCGCGGGACAGGTCCTTGATGTCGCAGTTGCCGCCGTGCTCGCGCGGGGGCACGGTGCGGGCGCCGGTGGCGGCGGCCGCGGCCTTCGCATCACCCGTCAGCTTGCCCATGTGCGCGGTGCCGGCGAACGGGGGGTTCGCGAGCGGGGGCACGCGGGTGGGGTTGGTGCCGATGAAGCCCACCTCGCGCTCGTTCCACATGTCGAGCATCTTCCTGTCGGGCAGGCAGCCGATCAGTCCGGGGTGGATCAGGCCCGCGAACTTCACGCCGGGCACGTGGCGGGAGGTGGTGTAGAGGCCGTGGAAGTCCCAGATGGACTTCTGCGCCTGGGGGAAGTGGTCGGTCAGGAAACCACCGCCGTTCTTCTTTGAGAAGAAGCCGTTGAAGCCCCAGAGGCTGTCCTGCTTGGCACCCACGTCGAGGAGGTCCACCACCAGCAGGTCGCCGGGCTCGGCGCCGTGCACGCCCACGGGGCCGGACAGGAAGTGGACGGTGGTGAGGTCGATGTCGCGTACGTCGTCGGCGCTGTCGTTGTTCTTGATGTAGCCGCCGGTCCAGTCGTAGGTCTCGAGCACGAACTCGTCGCCCGGCTTGACCCAGCACGCCATCGGGATGTCGGGGTGCCAGCGGTTGTGGATCTGTTCGTTCTCGTACGGGGACGCGTTCAGGTCGACCTTGATCAGGGTCTCGGGCATGGCTCTTCTCCAGTGCAGTGGGCCGGGGAGGACGGGGGTCGGTTCACACCGACAGGTACTGCTTGATGCGGGCGGTGTCGGTGTCGGCGCGGGCGCTCTCGTGCACCAGGCGGCCGCCCTCGATGACGAACAGGCGGTCGGCCACGTCCATCGCGAAGCTCAGCACCTGCTCGGACACGACGATCGTGATGCCGCGCAACTTGCGGATCTCGTTCAGCGCGCGGGCGATGTCCTTGATGATCGAGGGCTGGATGCCCTCGGTGGGCTCGTCGAGCAGCAGCACCTTGGGGTCGGTGACGAGAGCCCGCGCGATCGCGAGCTGCTGCTGCTGGCCGCCGGACAGATTCCCGCCCTTGCGGCGCTTCATCTCGAAGAGCACGGGGAATAGCGCGTAGATGTCCTCGGGAATGCGCTTGTCCTTCGCGTTCTCGAGGCCGGTCTGGATGTTCTCTTCCACGGTCAGGGTCGGGAAGATCATCCGGCCCTGGGGCACGTAGGCGATGCCCTTGGCCACGCGGCGGAAGCTCTCGTCCTTGGTGACCTCCTGGCCGCCCACGACGATGCGGCCGGACTTCGCGGGCATCACGCCCATCAGGGTCTTGAACAGCGTGGTCTTGCCCATGCCGTTGCGGCCCATGATCGCGACGGTCTCGTTCTTCTTCGCGGTGAAGGTGATGCCGTGCAGCGCCTGGCTCTGGCCGTAGGCGGCGAACAGGTCGGTGACTTCGAGCATGTCGGGCTCCTCAGTGACCCAGGTAGACGTCGATCACGCGCGGGTCGGCCTGCACCTTGGCCATCGGGCCCTCGGCGAGGATCTTTCCCTGGTGCATCACGGTGACCTTGTCGGCGATGCGCTCGACGAACTCCATGTCGTGCTCGATCACGATCAGCGAACGGTTCTTCGCGATGCGCTTCAGGAGCTCGGCGGTCAGCTCGCGCTCGCGCACGCTCATGCCGGCGATGGGCTCGTCGAGCATCAGGAGCTCGGGGTCCTGCATCAGCAGCATCCCGATCTCCAGCCACTGCTTCTGGCCGTGCGAGAGCAGCCCCGCCTCGGTGTGGAGCTGGTCGGCGAGCCCGATCTCGTCGGCCACCTCGCGCACGCGCGCCGCCACGTCGTCGGTGCACTTGAACGCGAGCGCACCGAACACGCCGCGACCGCGCGGGAAGGACACCTCGAGGTTGGCCCAGACGCTCAGGTTCTCGTAGATGGACGGGGTCTGGAACTTGCGGCCGATGCCTGAGCGCACGATCTCGTGCTCGGGCAGCCGGGTGACCTCCTCGCCCTTGAAGCGGATGCGGCCGGCGCTCGCGCGGGTCTTGCCGCAGATGAGGTCGAGCAGGGTGGTCTTGCCGGCACCGTTGGGGCCGATGATCACGCGCAGCTCGCCGCGGTCCACGTACAGGTTCAGCGAGTCGATCGCCTTGAAGCCGTCGAAGGACACGGTCAGTCCCTCGACGTCCAGCACCATCTCGGTCTTCGCCATGGCAGGGTCCTTCTCGCGTCAGGCGCCGTGGGCGGGCGCGGGCAGGTCGTCGGGATCGGGCTCGATGCGCGGCACGGGGCGCGTGGCCGCGCGCTCGGCGGCCAGCGAGATCGCGCCGTGGGACATCACCGGCGCGGCGGGCGCGGCCGGCACCGTGGGCGCGGCGGGCGCGCCGGCGAGGCCGGTGGCCACCG
>JBAXJZ010000014.1:0-21827 GCA_037137595.1 Burkholderiales bacterium
CGCGCGAGCGGGCCTACCACGGCGTGAACCTCGGCGGCGTCGCGCTGTCGGGCATGGTGAACAACCGCCGGACCTTCGGTGTGGGCCTGCCGGGCGTGCACTTCATGCGGCACACCGCGCTGCCCGCGAACAAATTCGTCCGCGGCCAGCCCGAGACCGGCGTGGAGCTCGCCGAGGACCTCGCGCGGATCGTCGCGATGGTGGGCGGCGACAACATCGCCGCGGTCTTCGTCGAGCCGACCGCAGGCAGCTTCGGCTGCCTGCCGCCGCCGGTGGGTTACCTGAACCGCATCCGCGAGCTCTGCGATGCACACGGCATCCTGCTCGTCTTCGACGAGGTCATCACCGGCTGGGGCCGGATGGGTGCGCCCTTCGGCGCGCAGAAGTTCGGCGTCACGCCCGACCTGATGACGATGGCCAAGGCGATCACCAACGGCGCGCAGCCGCTGGGCGCGATCGCCGCGAAGCAGGCGATCTACGACGCGATCACCGACGCCGGTCCGGCCAAGGGCATCGAGTTCTTCCACGGCTACACCTACTCGGCGCATCCGGCCTCGTGTGCGGCGGGCCTCGCGATGATGGACATCTTCGAGCGCGAGGACCTGATCGGCCGTGCGGCGGCGATGTCGGACTACTTCCTCGACGGGCTCTATTCGCTGCGCGACCTGCCGTGCCTGGTCGACATCCGCGGCGTGGGCATGATGGGCGCGGTCGAACTCGCCACCGCCGGCCAGAACCCGGGCGCGCGCGGCCACGAGGCGCAGAAGGCGCTCTACGACGCCAACCTGAACCTGAAATCCACCGGCGACAGCCTGATCGTCGCGCCGCCCTTCGTGGCCGAGCGGGCGCACATCGACCGGATGGTCGACACGCTGCGCGCCGTGCTGTCGCGATTCTGAGGAAACCCACGATGAAGATCGCCTTCCTGGGCATCGGCCTGATGGGCTCCGGCTTCGTGACGCGGATGCTGTCGCAGGGCCACGAGGTGAGCGTCTGGAACCGCAGCGCCGACAAGACCGCCGGGGTCGCGAAGCTCGGCGCGCGGGTGGTGGCGACGCCGGCCGACGCCGTGGCCGGCGTCGAGCGGGTGCATCTGATGCTCGCCGACGACGCGGTGGTCGACGCGGTGCTGGAGCCGCTGGCCGCGACGATCCCGGCCGACGCCTGGATCGTCGACCACACCACCACCGCCACCACGCCCACCGCCGAGCGCGCGAAGCGCTGGGCGGCGCGGGGTCGCAGGTTCGTCCACGCGCCGGTGTTCATGGGGCCGCCGAACTGCGTCGACGGCACCGGCGTGATGCTGCTGTCGGGCGACGAGGCGCTGTGCAGGGCCGTCACCCCGCTGCTCGAGCTGATGACCGGCAAGCTGGTCTGGCTGGGCTCGCAGCCCGAGCGGGCCGCCTCGTTCAAGCTCTTCGGCAACCTCACCCTGATCGGGCTGGCCGGCGTGCTCGGCGACGTCTGCCGCCTGGCCGACGCGGTCGGCATCGCGCCCGTCGAGGCGATGTCGCTGTTCCAGGCGTTCAACCCGGGTGCGATGCTGCCGCAGCGTGCCGCGCGGATCGCGAGCGGCCCGTTCGACCAGCCGTCGTTCGAGGTCGAGATGGCGCGCAAGGACGTGCGGCTCATGATCGAGGAGGCGAAGCGCCACGGCGTGGACCTCGGCGTGATGCCGGCGATCGCGGCGCTGCAGGACGCGTCGATCGCGCGCGGGGAAGGGAAGATGGACAGCAGCGCGGCCTTCCGCTGGCCGCAGCGCTGAGGCCGTCGTGGCGCGCCGCTGGCGGGTGGGCGAGGTCACGATCACGCAGGTGGTCGAGATCGAGAGCTCGAGTCCGCCGGGCTTCCTGTTCGGCGACGCGCTGTCGCCGGAGCGGATCGGCCGCTACGCCTGGCTGCACCCGGCGCACGTCGACGCGCGCGGGCGGCTGAACGGCTCGATCCACTGCTTCGTGATCGAGTCGGCCGGCCGCCGGATCGCGGTCGACACCTGCATCGGCAACGACAAGCCGCGCGCGCTCGCCGCGTGGAACCGGCGGCAGGGTACCTTCCTGCAGGACCTGGCGGACGCGGGCTTCCCGCCCGAGTCGATCGACACCGTGCTCTGCACGCACCTGCACGTCGATCACGTGGGCTGGAACACGCGTTGGGTCGACGGCCGCTGGGTGCCGACCTTCCCGAATGCCCGCTACCTGTTCGGCCGGACCGAGTACGAACACTGGATCGCTCAGGCCGACGACGACCCCACGACCGATCCGCGGCAGATCCTCGCCGACTCGGTGAGACCGGTGCTCGACGCGGGTCTCGCGACGCTGGTGGACTCGGACCACGCGGTGACCGACGAGGTGCGGCTCGAGCCCACGCCCGGCCACACGCCGGGGCACGTCGCGGTGCGGATCGCCTCCGGCGGCGAGGAGGCGGTGATCACCGGCGACCTGATGCACCACCCGGTGCAGTGCTGCGAGCCCGACCTGTGCTCGCGCTTCGACTGGCGGCCCGAGCTGGCGCGGCGCACGCGCCGCGAGTTCCTCGCGGACAACGCCGCCCGGGGCGCGCTGGTGCTGGGCACCCATTTCGCCGCGCCCACCGGCGGGTATCTCGTCGCGCGCGACGACGGGTGGGCGCTGGTCGACACGCCGCCGCGGGACCGTCGGGTCGGCTGATCCCGGATTCGCCCCACCGGGGCGTGCCGACAGGGGGTCGCACGCGAACGCGATCGCAGGCTGGCGCGCGCGACCGGTCCTGCCGTGCGTCGACATGGCCGACCGTGCGTCGGGCACAGCCGCCATCAAGGATCCAGCCAGTCCTGAGGGTCGCTTCGACGACTTAACCTTCCGCGGTTCGGACACGAACCATGGAGTCGACGCTTGCGCGGAACGGCGTCGGGTGGGTACACCTTCGTCGAGATGATGGCCACGGTGGCGATCGCCGGCATCCTGCTGGCGGCCGCCCTGCCGTCGTTGCGTCCGCTCTTCTTGCGCAGCGCGGTGGCCTCGCAGGTCAACGGGCTGACGGCCGCGATGCGGTTCGCCCGCTCCGAGGCGGTGACGCGCGGGGCGCCGGTGCGGATGTGCCGGATCGCGACCCCCGGCGCCACCGATTGCGGCGGCGCGTCGTCCGAATGGCGGCACGGATGGATGGTCCTGGCCGAGGACGGCACGCTGCTCCGACGCACCGACGCCGCGGGGGCGCGGATGCGCGTCGAATCGCTCGAGGGGCTCGGCGAACTGGCCTGGGCCGCGTCGGGGGACCTCGTCACCCGGCCCGGCGGCGACGGCATCATGCGGTTCCGGATCGGATCCGATGCCGAGTCGGAGTCCGGCCTCACGCGGATGGTGTGCGTGTCGATGAACGGGCGGCCGCGCGTGGCGACATCGGAGGTCGGCTGTGCCGGCGGCTGAGCGGCCCGGTGCCGTGCCGCGCGGCGCCCGACCGACCGCGCGCGACCGGTCGCGGGGCACCTCGCTCGTCGAGGTGCTGGTCGCGGTCGTCGTGTCCGCGATCGGGCTGATGGGACTGGTCGCGCTGCAGACCGGCGCGCTGCGCAGCGCCAAGACCGCGGTGGTGGCCGGCGCGGCGAACGCCGCCGTCGACGAGCTCGCCGATCGCATGCGCTCGAACATGCTGGCCCATGCGACGGCGAACGGCTACGCCCGGGTCGCCCGGTACGAGACCCTGGCCGGGACGAAGCCGGACCGCACCGACTGCGCCGTGCCGTCCTGCACGGTCGACGAGGTGATCCGCGAGGACCTCGCCGATTGGCAGCGATCGCTGGCGACCCGGCTGCCCGATGCGGCCGGGATCGTGCTGCGCGACGCCCCGACGGTCTACCGCGTGGTCGTCGCGTGGCGGGAGCGTGCGGCGACGGTGGACGCGCCGCCGGCGAACGGCGCCTGTCCGGCCGAGGTCGCGGCCCCGGAGGCAGTCCGGTGTGTCGTGGTGACGGTGCGGCCATGAGGCGGACCGCGATGAACCCCGGTCAGCGCGGGCGGGGGCTGGTCGAACTGCTCGTCGCGATGGCGATCGGGCTGGGCATGACCCTCGGGCTGTTCACCATCCAGGTCAACTCGCAGCTCGGTGCACGCGCGCAGGAGGGCGACGCCTCCATCGCCGATGCCAGCCGTCGCGCGGTGGGTGTCGTGACGCGGGCGATCCGCCACGCGGGCTTCCAGCGGCAGGTGTTCTACGACGACACGTGGATGCAGACGCCGCCCGACGACTTCCGGTCGATCTGGGCCTGCACCGGGGGATTCGCCGACCCGTCCGCCGCGACGCCGGTCTGCGTCGGCGACGAGAGCCTGCCGGATGCGATCGTGGTGCGGCAGGGCCTGGAGGTGGTCGAAGCGAATGCCGGTCCGACCGCGCGGACGGTCCGCGTCGACGCGTCGCGCGGCATCGGCGTCGACTGCGTCGGGGACACCGTGCCGCAACCGCTGACCACCGCCGCGTCGGACTTCGTCGTCGAGAACCGCTACTTCATCGGCGTGCATCCGCGCACCGGACGCCGCGAGCTGTATTGCCGCGGCGGCGCCAACGGCGTGATCCAGCCGGTCGCCGACGGCGTGGAGGACATGGTCCTCGTGTTCGGCGTCGACCGCGTCGGCATCACCGGCCCGCGCGACCTCTCGGTCGATGAACGCGTCCGGGCCCATCGGGTCCAGGCGCAGGAGTGGAACTGGGCCGACCCGACGGGCACCGGCGGCGCCACCCGCGCGCGCCGCGTGCTGGCGGTGGACGTCTGCCTCCAGGTCCGCAGCCCGGAGCGGACGGCGGCCGATCGGCAGACGCTGGTCGACTGCCGCGGGGTCTCGCGGACCTTCGGCGACGGCTACACCCGCCAGATCGTCCGCACGACGATCGTCCCCCGCAACCACATGGGAGGCGGATCGTGACCCGGGCGGTCGCGTCCGTTCAGCGCGGCACCGTGCTGGTGGTCGCGCTCGTCGTCCTGGTGGCGGTCACGCTGATCGCGGTGTTCTCGGCCGAGGGCTCGCTCCTCGACGAGAGGATCTCGGGCAACGAGCGTGACCGGGCCATCGCGCTCCAGGCGGCCGAGGCCGCGCTGCGCGACGGCGAGGCGTCGCTGGCCGTGCTGGTCAACGGGGTGAGCGACTGTTCGACGGTGTTCTCGCAGACCTGCGTCAACGGCCTGTGCGAGGCGCCGGTCAACCCGCCGGCCGCGCCGGTCTGGCAGGGCAGGGAAGCGCTCGCCATCCCCTACGGCCGGCATACCGGCGCGACACCGCTGCGGTTCAACGACCGCACGCCGCCGCAGCCGAGGTTCCTGGTCGAGTGGTACCAGCGGAACGTGCAGGTCGGCGACGTCCTCGCCTCGGACGACGTCACCCGTCGCGGACTGTTCCGGATCTACGCCTGGGGCTACGGACTGCGCTCGGACACGCGCGTGATGCTCGAGTCGCTGGTCGCCCCGATCGACAACGAATGCAGCGGTCTGCCCTGACCGCACGGAGGCCATGATGCCCGTTCGCCTCGTCGCCATCCTCTCCGCCATGCTGCTCGCCGCCGTGCTCGGCGCCGCACCGCCCGCCGCGCAGGCACAGGGCGCGCCCTACCAGCTGCCGATGATCGGCAAGAACCGCGGCACGCCGCTGCTGATGCTGAACCTCTCCAAGGACCATCAGCTCTCGTACCGTGCCTACGTCGAGTTCGCGGACCTGGACGGCGACGGCCAGCTCGAGGTCAGCTACAAGCACTCGATCGAGTACTACGGCTACTTCGACGCCTACCGCTGCTACAGCTACGCCGACGGTCGCTTCTCGCCGATCTCGTACTCGTCGGACAAGTACTGCGCCGGGCAGTGGTCCGGCAACTTCCTCAACTGGGCGACGATGACTCGCCTGGACATCATCCGCCGCATCCTCTACGGCGGCACGCGATCCACCGACACGAGCGGCTCGACGGTGCTCGAGCGGGCCTACCTGCCGACCGACGCGCACTCGTTCGCGAAGTACTACGCCGGGTCCGACATCAACCGGCTCACGCCGTTCACGCTGGTGTCCGAGATCTCGATCTGCAACACCACGCCCGGCGGCACCGGGGCCGACCGCGCCTCGCACACCAACACCCAGCCGCCGCTGATGCGGGTGGCGGCCGGCAATTACCAGCTCTGGAACAACAACGAACGCTGGCAGTGCTACTGGAGCGAGGACAAGTGGGCCGCCTGGACGAGCGATCCGAGCGACAAGACCCGCACCGGGCTGAACGCGGAGATCAGCAATCCCTCGCGCGCCACCAACGGCCTGCGCAGCGGCGGCAACGGTCCGGACTACATCGTCCGGGTCCAGGCCTGCGTCGGCGACGAGCCGCCGCCGAGCCAAGCGACGACCGAGCGGTGCTTCCGCTATCCGTCGGGCAACCGCAAGCCGGTCGGTCTGCTGCACGAGTTCGGCCAGGAGAACCGGATGCTGTTCGGACTCACCACCGGTTCGTTCGAGCGCAACATCTCCGGCGGCGTGCTCCGCAGCAACGTGCTGAGCTTCCGCGACGAGGTCAACGTCGACACCGACGGCAGCTTCAAGTCCTCCAAGGTGGACGGACGCGGCGCCGTCATCGCCGACGAGCGCGGGATCGTCTGGAACATCGACCGGCTGCGGATCTACGGCTACGACTACAACGACGGGACCTACATCGGTCTCGACAACACCTGCACCTACCAGATGATCGGGCTCAGCAACGGCCGCTGCCGCAGCTGGGGCAACCCGATGTCGGAGATCTACACCGAGTCGCTGCGCTACTTCGCCGGCAAGACGCCGACATCCGGGTTCCAGACCTCCGGTGGCGCGGACGAGGCGCTGAGGCTCAGCGCGCCGAACTGGCGTGATCCGTTCAAGCCCTGGCGCCGCTCCGGCGGCTCCACCGACGCGTCCTGGCGACTGCCGGGCGTGAACCTCTGCTCGCCCCTCCACGTGCTGAACCTGAACGCGTCGGTGTCCTCGTGGGACAGCGACGAGGTCGACCTCATCGGGGTGGGGGCGCCGCGCAGCGCCGCGGCCTACACCGCCGACGTCGGGGCCGGCGAGGGCCTGAACGGGTCCCGTCGTCCGATCGGCGAGTCCGGCGGGGTCCGCGACGGCGTCTGCACGCCGAAGACGATCACCGACCTCGGCGCGGTCGCCGGTCTGTGCCCCGAGTCGCCGACCCAGAAGGGCTCCTTCCTGATGGCCGGGGCCGCCTACTGGGCCCACACCAGCCGCATCCGCGACGATCTCGTCGGCGTGCCGGCGGACTCCGACCAGATCAAGCCGCTGCGGGTCAACACGCTCGGGGTCGCGATGGCGACCAACACGCCGGTGATCCGGATCCCGGTTCCGCCCCGGGCCGGCCTGACCCCGTCCGGCGCGCCGTCCTACGTCACGCTGCAGCCGACCTACCTGCTCGATCTGGGCGGCCGCTACGGCAACGGCACGCTGGTCGATTTCCGCGTCGTCTACCAGGACCTGGCCGCCGGCCAGGGCCGGTTCTACGTGAACTGGGAGGACAGCGAGCAGGGCGGCGACTACGACCAGGACGTCTCGGGCTACATCAAGTACTGGTTCAGCGCCGACCGGACCAAGCTCTTCGTCGAGACCCATGCCACCGGCTACTCGAGCGGCAATCCGCAGGGATTGGGCTACATCATCACCGGCACCGCGCAGGACGGCCCGCGCTTCCATTCCGGCGCCGCCAACTTCAGCTACGGGCAACCGAACCCGGTCGACATCTTCCGCGCGACCGGAAACTTCGACCAGCGTGTGTCCACGCTCTCCGCGACGCGGATCAACGGCGTGGCGGGCAGCCGGATCAACGCCAACGGCGGTTGCGACCGGTGCCTGTCGGCCAACGGCTGGGACACCGGCGGCGTTCCGGTCGACGATCGGGGCAAGCCCGCGGTCGCGGTCTACGATGTCGTGGGGTCCGCCGGCGAGACCCTGCGCGACCCGATGTGGTACGCGGCGAAATGGGGCGGCTTCGACGACCTCGACGGGGACGGCAAGCCGGGCAGCCTCGGAGAGTGGGCCCGCCGCAACCGGTCGCGGCCGCCCTACGCGTCGATGAGCGACGCCCAGGCCGCGCAGGTCGTGCCGCCCGACAACTACTTCTATGCGTCGAACCCCAGCCTGCTGCCGAAGGCGCTGCGCGACGCGCTGATCGTCGTCGACGAGAGCAACCTGTCGCGTTCGGGCGTGACCCTCACCTCGCGGGTGCTGACACCCGACGGCGATCGCACCGGAACCCGGGCGTTCACCGCCAGCTTCACCGGGGACTGGAGCGGCGAGGTGACCGCCTGGGGCTTCGACACGCGCGGCGTCCCGGTGGCCCGCGCCAACGCGTCCGAGCGGCTGACCTCGCGCACCCCGGCGTCGCGGCAGATCGTGACCCGTGGCCTGTCCGGCGGCGTGCCCTTCGAATGGTCGCGACTCGACAGCGCCTTCCGCAGCAGCCTCGACATCGATCCGGTCACCGGTTCGGCCGACGGGCTCGGCTCGGCGCGGCTCGACTACCTGCGCGGCGTGCCGGACAACGAGGTGCGCCTCGGCGGCCGGTTCCGCGACCGGGCCCGCCGGCTCGGCGACGTGGTCAACTCGACGCCCGCCTACGTCGGCGCGCCGCGGCGGCTGCAGCCGATCGGGGCGCCCGATTCCAGCTACGAGACGTTCAAGACCGCGCAGGCCTCGCGTCGGCCGATGGTCTACGTCGGCGCGAACGACGGGATGCTCCACGGCTTCGACGCCGCGACGATGGACGAGAAGATCGCCTACGTGCCGCGGATGCTCTCCGACCGGCTGCGGACGCTGACCGATCCGGCGTACGAGCACCGGTTCTTCGTCGACGGCTCGCCGTTCTCGGCAGACATGAAGGTCGACGGCGCCTGGCGGACGCTGCTGTTCACCTCGCTCGGCGCGGGCGGCCAGGGACTGTTCGCGCTCGACGTGACCTCGCCGGACAGCTTCTCCGCCGCGAACGCCGCGACGATCGCCCGCTGGGAGTTCAGCGACGCCACCGACAGCGACCTCGGCTACGTCCTCGGTCGCGTGTCGCCGCGCGGCGACCTGACGCCCAACCAGGTCTACCTGGATCGCGACGGCAACGGCTGGCTGGTGATCGGCAACGGCGTCGCCAGCGACAGCAGCGACAGATCGGTGGGGACGGGCAACGCCTACCTGTTCGTGATCCGGGCCGCGGGCCCGACCGGCCCGACCTGGCAGCACGGCGTCGACTACTTCAAGATCCGGGCGGGCACCGAGACGGCCAACGGGCTGGCGATGCCGTTCCTGGTGGACGCCGACGGCGACGGGCGCATCGACTCCGCCTACGCGGGCGATCTGCGCGGCAACGTCTGGAAGTTCGACCTGTCGGCGGCCTCGCCGTCGAACTGGCGCCTCGGCAACGGCGGACGCGCGCTGTTCACCGCCCGCTCCGCCGGCGGCGCCGTGCAGCCGATCACCGCCGCACCCGTGGTCGCGCGGCTCGATCCGCGGATCGGCGGGGTCTTCGTCGTGGTGGGCACCGGCAAGTTCTACGAGCGGGCCGATTCGAGCGACGCGTCCCAGCAGTCGCTCTACGGTCTGTGGGACAACGGCTCGGCGATCGGCGGTCGCGGCGTCCTCGTCGCGCAGACGCTCAGCGCGTCCGGCTCCACCTACCGCACCCTGTCGTCGAACACGGTCTGTCTGTCGACCCGCCAGGCGGGATGCGGCGGCGACGGTGCGTCGCTGAGCCGGGGGTGGTACATCGATCTCGAGCGGGGCGGCAGCACGCCGTCCGAGCGGGTCGTCTTCAACCCCACCGTCGACGAGTCGGCCGACCTGCTCGTCACCACGATGCTGCCGGGCAGCGTCGACAACTGCGACGGCGACGGGGTGACCTGGTTCATCCGGATGTCGCTGATGTCCGGCGGTTCGCTGAAGGTGCCGCTCTACGACACCAACGGCGACGGCCTGATCACCTCCGCCGACCGGATCGTGTCGGCGGCGAAGACGCCGGGCGGCGGCTCCGGCGTCCCGGCGCGCGTGCGCCGGACGCCGGGACCGGGCGACACCACGCCGCCGTGCTTCGTCGCCCAGGGCGACAGCTCCGGGCAGGTCGGGCAGACCCGCACCGCCTGCGCCCGTCTGGACACCGGGCGACTGAACTGGCGGGAGATCGTCCGATGATCGGCTGGAGGACTGCCTTGAAGCGTCATGCGTCGACCCGCCCGGGCGGGTTCACCCTCGTCGAGATCATGGTCGTCGTCGCGATCGTCTCGATCATCGCGGCGGTCGCCGTGCCCTCGTACCTCGATTCGGTCCGCCGCTCCGACCGGGCCGCCGCGCGGAGCGCGCTGATGACGGCCGCGCAGTGGATGGAGCGGCAATACACGGCGAACAACACGTACTGCGCGCCGTCGAGCTGTTCCGCGAACCCGCTGCCCACGGCACTGAGCCAGTCGCCTCCGAGCGGCACCGCGGTGTACGCGATCACCGCGGCGACGGCTGCCTCGAACACCTTCGTGCTCAGCGCGACGCCGGTGTCCAACGGCCGGATGCGGTCCGACCCGTGCGGCACACTGACGCTCGACAGCGTGGGCACCCGGGGTCAGAGCGGGATCCCCGGGGCGGCCGGCATCGACCGCTGCTGGAGCCGCTGAGCGCGACGCCGGGGGGGGCGCCGACCGACGCCGCCCGGTTCCGGCGCGCGCCGTCAGCGCGCCGTCATGCCTCCGTCGACCACCAGCTCGGTCCCGGTGACGAACGACGCGTCGTCCGACGCGAGGTAGACGATCCCGCGGGCGATGTCCTCGGCCTGACCCATGCGCCCCAGCGGGTGCGCGCCGGCCATCATCCGGTCGATCTGGTCGGGCGGCACGCCGTTGGCGCGCATGCCGGCGGCCACGCCCTGCGCCATGTCGGTGTCGATGATGCCGGGGTGGATCGAGTTCACGCGGATCCGGTAGCCGAGGTGCGCGGCCTCGATCGCGCAGGACTTCGAGAACAGCCGCACGCCGCCCTTGGTCAGGCAGTAGAGCGAGGCCATCTGCGAGCCCTTCAGGCCCGCCACCGACGACAGGTTGACGATCGACGCGAGCGGCAGGTCCTTCGCGCGCGTCTTCATCGCGCGGAACGCGTGCTGGGTGCCGAGCACCACGCCCTTCAGGTTGACGTCGAAGAGCCGGTCGATCGACGCGGCATCGGCGTCCTCCATGCGGCCGTGCATGAAGAGGCCGGCGTTGTTGACCAGCACGTCGAGGCGGCCGTGCGCGGCGAGCGTCTCGGCGAGCACCGCGCCCCACTGCGCGTCGTCGGTCACGTCGTGGCGCAGGTAGCGGATCGCGCCGCCGGCCGCGTCGATCGCGGCGCCGAGCCGGTCGCCGGGCGCCTCGCGCAGGTCGGTCGCGATCACGCGGGCGCCGGCCTGCGCGAGCAGGCGGCAGGTGGCGGTGCCGATCCCGCCGGCCGCGCCGGTGACGATCGCGATCCGTCCGTCGCATCGGTTCATCTGGGGTCTCCTCGAAGCCGCGCCGTTCGACGCTGTCGGCGCAGGGTATCGCAGGGCGTCGGCAGCCACCAGTTCGATGCCGGCACGCCTTCAGTCCCCGTCGAGACTGCCGCGCCGCAGCGCGGCCTCCTCGCGCAGCAGCGCATCGTGGGCCTGCCGGATCACGTCGACCATGTCGCGTGCCGCGGCCGACGGGATCCGGCCGCGCAGCCGCACCACGCTCCACGCGGTGCGCATCCAGTCGGCCCGCAGGATCGGCACCAGCCGGCCGTCGCGCAGCTCGGTGCGGATCATGCCGAGCGAGGCGAAGGTGAACGCATCGGACGACGCGACGATCCGCGTGGCCATCCCGACCGACGCGCACTCGACGGCCGGGAAGGTCGAGGTCGCCGCGCTGCCGCGGGCCGCGAGGATCGGCCTCAGCACCCGCGGCGGCAGCATCACCACCTGCGCGTACGGATAGGCGAGCAGGTCGCCGACGGTCGGGCGCGACCTGCGCGTCAACGGGTGCCCGGCACGGACGATCGCGTGACCCTGGACCGGCGCCAGCGAGGCGATCTCCTCCACCGCATCGTCGTCGGCGAGCACGCTGGACTCGCCGACGGCGAGGTCCAGCGCGCGGGACCGCAGCAGGCGCGGCATCGCGATCGGGACCTCATGGCGAACCCGCAGGCGGATCCCCGGATTCGCCGCGGCGAAGCGTGATGCACACGCGGGCGCGAGCAGCTCGGCCGCGTAGGCGCCGAATCCGATCGACAGCCCGCCGGCGACCAGGCCCCGGGCCTGCGCCACCTCGCGGTCCAGGTCGTCGGCGCCGGCGAGCAGGTGGCCCGCGTGCTCGAGGAAGACGCGGCCGAAGTCGGTCGGTGCGTGCCCCGACCGGCGACGGTCGAACAGCGGCAGGCCCACCCGCGCCTCGAGCTCCTTGATGCCGCGGCTGAGCGAGGGCTGCGAGATCTCCAGCGCCTCGGCCGCGCGGCTGAAGCTGCGGTGCTCGGCGAGCGCCACGGCCTGGCGCAGGAGCCTGAAGTCGATGTCCAAGCGGCTCTCCGGAGATGCTCGTTGCATGCGTTTTTCGCATGGAGAGCATAGCCGACATGAGATTGCGCTATGCAGGCCGCCCCCCCATCCTGACGCACCGCGCCCCACGACCCCGACCGCCATGATCCCGCGCCCCCTGCTGTCCGCCGCCCTCGCCGCGGCCGCGATCCTCTCTCTCGCCGCGTCCGCGCGGGCGCAGCCGGTCGACACCCGGCTCGGCACGCTGCAGCTCGAGAACGGCTTCCCGTCGAAGGCCGCGGTCGCGACGCTGTACGACGAGATGGACTTCCAGCGCGCCACGCAGCTGTACCTGTGGGGGCTGCCGGCGGTCGGCTTCCACGGCCTGCGGCTGGCCCACCTGCGCAGCTTCGGCGCGCAGGACGGCGAGGTCGTGCTGTACCGGAGCCTCGCCGACAAGGCCGGCATGCTCACGCCCAACCTGACCACGCTGTACGCGTTCAGCTTCTGGAACCTGGCCGAGCGCGGTCCGCTCGTCGTCGTGGTTCCGCCCGGGGCGACGGCGGGCGGGATCAACGACATCTGGCAGCGGCCGGTCACCGACATGGGCCAGACCGGGCCCGACAAGGGCCGCGGCGGCCGGTACCTGATCCTGCCTCCGGGCGGTCCGCGGGTGCATGCGCCCGGTCATGTCGTCGTGCGCTCGCCGACGAACCAGATCTGGTTCGGCTCGCGGGGCCTGTCGGCGGACGTGGGCGAGGCCGAGGCGACGGTCCGTCGCCACCGGCTGTACGCCTGGGCCGACCGGGCCCGGCCGGCGGCGACGCGCTACGTGCCGGTCGACGGCCGGCCGTGGGCGTCCTGGCAGCCCGCCGACGTCTCGTACTTCCAGCAGCTGCGCGACGTGCTCGATCCCGAGCCGCCCGAGGCGCGGGACGGCTACTTCCTCGCGATGCTGCGCTCGCTCGGCATCGAGCCCGGGCGACCGTTCGCGCCCTCCGAGCGGCAGCGGCGGATCCTCGGCGAGGCGGCGAAGGTCGGCGAGCTGATGGCGCGGACCAACGCGTTCGCGAAGCGCTTCCCCGGCGCGACGGTGTTCGCCGGCACGCAATGGGAGTACGCGAACCTCGTCGAGCTCGACCAGCAGGCCCGCGGCTTCTCGCAGCTCGACGAGCGCGCGTCGTGGTTCTACGAGGCGATCGGCAACACGCTGGGCATGCAGGGCCGCACCGTGGGCTTCGGCCAGGTGTACCTGGAGAGCGCGCGGGACCGCACCGGGGCCTGGCTCGACGGCGGCCGCTCGTATCGGCTGCGCGTGCCGCCGGATGCGCCGGTGCGGCAGTTCTGGTCGTTCACGCTCTACGACAACGTGACCCGCGCGCCGCTGCAGACCGGCCAGGGCGCAGCCGACATCTCGTCGCGCAAGCAGGGGCTGGTCACGAACGCGGACGGCTCGGTCGACCTGTTCTTCGGTCCCGTGCCGCCGGCGGGCGCCAACGCCAACTTCGTGCAGACCGTGCCCGGCAAGGGCTGGTTCACCTACTTCCGGCTGTACGGGCCGACCGAGCCGTACTTCGCGAAGCGCTGGGCCCTGCCCGATCTCGAAGAGGTGCGCTGACCGCCCCTCAGACCTCTGTCGACACCGTCGCCCGCGTGAACGCCTCGATGCCGTCGAGCAGCGCATCGAGCGCGGCGGCGGCCGCGGACTCGTCGCCGTCGGCGATCGCACGCGCGGTGTCGGCGTGACGCCGCGCGGTCTCGGGCAGATCGGCCGCCTGCCGGTAGTGCAGGTACCAGAACCGGCGTGCGAGGCCGTGCATCAGGCCCATCGCGCCGGCCGCGAACTCGTTGCGGGCGGCGGCGAGGCAGAGGTCGTTGAAGCGCTTGTCGTCGCGCACGAAGGCCTGCGCGTCGTTGCGCGTGGCCGCGTCGTACATCGACGCGGCGAGCCGCGCGAATTCGGCGCGTTCCTCGGGCGTGGCACGACGGGCCGCGCGGCGCACGATCAGCCGCTCGATCTCGCGGCGCGCCTCGAGCAGGCGCAGCTGCCGCCGCACGTCGATCTCGGACACGAGGATGCCCCGCTGCGGCAGCACCACCACCAGGTGCTCGCGGGCGAGGCGCTGCAGCGCCTCGCGGATCGGGGTGCGACCGATGCCCAGGCGCTCCGACAGCTTCGCCTCGGACACCGCGCTGCCGGGTGCAAGCTGCAGCGTCACGATCAGTTCCTCGAGCTGCGAATAGGCCTCGTCGGTCAGCGAGCGGCCGGCGGCGCGACGCGCGCCGGCCGAGGGGCGGGAAGCGGGCCGCGCCGGCCCGCGCGCGGTCATGCGCTCGGCGCGAGCACCCGCCGCTCGTCCTCGGTGAGCTGCGGGCCGTCGAGGGTCACGCGCGAATCGTCGTGACGGAAGCGCGCGATGATCGGCCTGAGCTCCGCGCGGACGTGGCGGTTGTCCATGCCGTTGAGCAGCGTGCCGACCAGGCCGCGGTCGAGGTCCGAGGTCTGCATGAACCAGTCCGCGACCGGGAAGGTGAGGTTCATGTTGTAGTGCATCATGATCCCCTGATTGTGGTGGGCGGTGTGGTGCCGACGGATCGTCGAGACGAACGGGAAGCGCGTGACGAACGCGTTGTCGGGCACGTGGCAGCAGTAGTGCATGAACTCGTAGACGAGGTAGTGCCCCACCATCGTCATGAACACGAAGTAGCCCGCGTTCGCGTTCCACAGCAGCGACGCGATCCAGCCGAACAGCGTGCCCAGCACGCCGAGCACGGCCAGCAGCCGCCACGGGAAGAACACGATCCGGAACTCGCGGACGGTGTCGATCGTCCACTCGTTGTCGGTGAAGTACTGGTGGTGCTGCCGGGTGTGCCGGTCGTAGATCGCGCGCAGCGCGAAGACGTCGATCTTCCGGTGCATCACGTAGCGGTGCATCGCCCACTCGGCGAAGTTGCCGGCCAGCGCCACCGGCAGGATCACCAGCCACTCCCAGCCCACGTCCTGCAGCCGGCTCGCGCACCAGGCGATCGCCGACAGGCCCGCCGCGTAGATCACGACGACGTGGAGCAGCCCGTTGTAGAGCGGGCTGATGTTCGACCGGTACTGCTCGCGGAAGGCCCGCTGGCGTGCGCTCATCGTCATCCGACACCTCCGTGGCGGTCCGTCCGCCGTGCTGATGGATGACTGATATGTTAGCAGCCGGCGCGGCTCAGGGCAGCGGGTAGGCGGCGGCGCCGTCGTCGGTGACGCGGTGGCAGGCCACCCGGTGGCCCGGCGCGACCTCCCGGAGCGCCGGCGGCTCGGCGTGGCAGCGGTCCTCGGCGAACGGGCAGCGCCCGGCGAAGCGGCAGCCGGCGGGCACGTCGATCGGGCTGGGCGGGTCGCCCTGCAGGCGGATCCGCCGGCCGCGGCCGCGCGCGGCCGGGTCGAACGACGGCGCGGCCGACCACAGCGCTAGCGTGTACGGATGCAGCGGCCGCGCGAACAGCGCATCGCGCGGCGCCTGCTCGACGATCAGGCCGAGGTACATCACCGCGACCTCGTCGCACATGTGGCGGATCACGCCGAGGTCGTGCGAGATGAACAGGTAGGTGAGGCCGAGGTCGTCCTGCAGCCGGCGCATCAGGTTCAGGATCTGCGCCTGGATCGCGACGTCGAGCGCGGACACCGGCTCGTCGCAGACCACCAGCTCCGGGTTGGCCGCGAGCGCGCGCGCGAGCACGATCCGCTGGCGCTGGCCGCCCGAGAACTGGTGGGGAAAGAGCATCTGCTGCTCGGGCCGCAGGCCGGTCTGCGCGAACAGTTCGGCGACGCGGGCGGCGCGCGTCGAGGGCTCGCCCGCCTCCATCAGGTCGAGCGCCTCGCGGACCGCGTCGCCGGCGCGCTTGCGCGGGTTCAGGGACGCGAACGGGTCCTGGAACACCATCTGGAAGCGGCGGCGCATCCGTCGCAGCGCCTCGCCGGTCGCGGCGCCGACGTCGTCGTCGCCGAGCCGGATCGTGCCGGCGGTGTGCTTCACCAGCCGCATCACGGCGAGCGCGGTGGTGCTCTTGCCCGAACCGCTCTCGCCGACGATGCCGAAGGTGCGGCCGCGCCGCACCGAGAAGTCGATGCCGTCGACCGCGCGGACGACCGCCTTCGGCCGGCCGATCAGGCCGCCGCCGACGGGGAAGTGGACCTTCAGGCCCGCGACGCGCAGCAGCGCGTCGTCGCCCGGCGTCGCGGGCGCCGGCAGGCCGGAGGCCGCTTCGTCGCAGCCGGCGAGGGCGGTGGGGGCCCCGTCGCTCACGCCGCCTCCTTCGCGCCGTCGGCGTGCAGCCAGCAGAGCACCCGACGTCGGCCGCCGTCGATCGCCGTCTCGGCGGGCAGGCCCGCGCGGCAGCGCGGCATCGCGTCGCGGCATCGGTCGGCGAACGCGCAGCCGCCGCGCCGCTCGAGCAGCGAAGGCACGGTGCCCGGGATCTCGTCGAGCGGCGAGCCCGGCGCGCCGGTGCGGCGCCCCGGCGCGCAGGCGATCAGGCCGCGGGTGTAGGGATGCAGCGGCTCGCCGAGCACCTCGGCCACCGGGCCCTCCTCGACGACGCGCCCGGCGTACATCACCGCGACCCGGTCGGCCATCTCGGCGATCGCGCCCATGTCGTGGGTGATCAGCACGACCGCCGTGCCGGTGCGTTCACGCAGGTCGGAGATCAGGTCGAAGATCTGGGCCTGCACCGTCACGTCGAGCGCGGTGGTCGGCTCGTCGGCGATCAGCACCGCCGGGTCGCAGGCCAGCGCCATCGCGATCATCACGCGTTGGCGCATGCCGCCGGAGAACTGGTGCGGATACTCGTCGACGCGGCGCGCGGGCGCGGGGATGCCCACCGCGGCGAGCATCTCCACCGCGTGCGCGTGCGCGGCGCGCCGGTCGAGTCCGCGGTGCAGCCGCACCGCCTCGGCGATCTGCTCGCCGACGGTGAACACCGGGTTCAGCGAGGTCATCGGCTCCTGGAAGATCATCGACACGCGGTTGCCGCGGACCGCGCGCATCGCCGCGTCGTCGAGCGCGAGCAGGTCGCGTCCCTCGAAGGTCACGCGGCCTGCGGTGATGCGGCCCGGCGGATTCGGGATCAGCCGCATGATCGCCAGCGCGGTCATGCTCTTGCCGCAGCCGGACTCGCCGACCAGCCCGAGCGTCTCGCCGCGGCCGAGTGCGAACGACACCGATTCGAGCACGCGCGCGACGCCGCGCCGGGTGTCGAACTCGACCGACAGGTCCTCGAGCCGCAGCAGCGGGGCGTTCATGTCGCCCCCCACGGCCTGCGGCCCTCGGTCCCTTGCCGGGACCGACCCCCGAGGGGGCGCGAGCGCCTCCGATGCGATCGTGCGGCCCTCATCTGAGGTGCATCTTCGGATTGAGCGCGTCGTTGAGCCCGTCGCCGACCAGGCTCACGCCGAGCACCGTGAAGAAGATCGCGGCGCCGGGGAAGGTCACCGCCCACCAGGCGTCGAGCACGTACTTGCGGTTCGAGCCGATCATCAGGCCCCAGCTCATCACGTTCGGATCGGACAGGCCGAGGAAGCTCAGGCCCGCCTCGAACAGGATCGCGACGCCGACGATCAGCGTGGCCGAGACGATCAGCGGCGGCGCCGCGTTCGGCAGGATCTCGCGCAGCATCAGCCGCAGCGGTCCGGCGCCCAGCGCGCGCGCGGCGTTCACGTACTCGAGCCGGCGCAGCCGCATGAACTCGGCGCGCGCGAGCCGCGCGGTCGAGGTCCAGGCGACCAGCCCGATCGCGATCACCGCGGTGGCGAGCGACGGGTCGAACAGCGTCATCAGCACCATCGCGAAGAGCAGCGAGGGCATCACCTGGAAGACCTCGGTGAAGCGCGACAGCACTTCGTCGACCCAGCCGCCGAAGTAGCCGGCGAGCGCGCCGACCGACAGGCCGATGGTCACGGTGATCGCCGCGGCCGCGAGGCCGACCGCGAGCGTCGCGCGGCCGCCGACCACCATGCCGGCGAGGATGTCGCGGCCGAGATAGTCGCTGCCGAGCGGCAGCGTCGCGTCCTCGAAGGGCGGGGTGAACGGGCGGCCGACGATCTCGAACGGGGCGACCGGCCAGACGAAGGGGCCGAGCGCCATCAGCAGCATCACCGAGGCCAGCAGGCCGAGCCCGACCATCGCCGCCTTGTTGCGGCGGAAGACCCGCCAGGCCTCGCGCGACGGCGACAGCACGTCGATCGCGGCGGCGGGCGCGGGGGCGGTCGGGGCGGGTACGGTGCTCATCGGCAGGGGGCGTGGTGCGGCGGTCAGCGGGTCCGCAGCCGCGGGTCGATCCAGCGGTAGGCGAGGTCGGTCAGCAGGTTCGCGACGATGACGAGCACCGACGAGAAGAAGAGCACGCCGAGCAGCGTCGGGTAGTCGCGGCCGAGGATCGAGTCGTAGGCGAGCGTGCCCAGGCCGGGCCACGAGAACACCGTCTCGACCAGCACCGCGCCGGAGATCAGGTTGCCGAACTGCAGGCCGGCGATCGTCACCACCGGCATCAGCGCGTTGCGCAGCGCGTGCTTCCAGACGACGAGGCCTTCGGCCAGCCCCTTCGCGCGCGCGGTGCGGATGTAGTCCGAGCCCAGCACCTCGAGCATGCTCGCGCGCGACAGCCGGCTGTACTGCGCCATGTAAACGATCGCGAGCGTGAAGGCCGGCAGCACGAGGTGGTGCAGCACGTCGAGCGAGGTCACCCACCAGCCGCCGTAGACGCGGACGTCGCGCATGCCGGCGATCGGCATGATCGGGATCACCTTGCCGAACAGGATCACCAGCAGGATGCCGGTCCAGAAGGTGGGCATCGAGTAGCCGACCAGCGACAGGATCGTGACCGCGCCGCTGCCCACGCCCTGCGGCTTGCGCGAGGCCCAGACGCCTGCCATCGTCCCGACGGCGATCGCCGACAGCAGCGCGGTGACGACCAGCAGCACCGTCGCCGGCAGCCGCTGCAGGATCAGGTCGACCACCGGCTGGTTGTAGAGGTAGGAGGTGCCGAGGTCGCCGCGCACCGCGCGGCCGACGTAGGTGGCGTACTGCTCGAGGATCGGACGGTCCAGGCCGTAGGTGCGGCGGATGGTGTCGAGCGTGGCCTGGTCGGCCCCGCCCATCTCGCCGGCGATCACCATCGCCGGGTCGCCGGGCGCGGCGTGGATCAGCGTGAAGTTGATCGTGAGCACCGCGAAGATCAGGCCCACGGCCCAGGCGAGGCGCTTCAGCGTGGCGGCGAGCGCGGCCATGGCGGACTCAGGCGGCGCGCCGCGCGGCGGCGATCCGCGACGCGAGCGCGGCGCGGTCGAACGTGCCGCGCAGGCCGATGACGACGAGTCGCGTCGGGGCGTCGGCCGCCGACGCGGGACTGCCGGTCGGGGCCGGGACGGACCGGACGCGCGCACCCACTGCCTGCAGCACCGCGCGGCCGCCCGCGGGATCGCGCAGCAGGCCCTTGGCGCGGACGAGTCCGAGGGTGGGGTCCGCGAGCGCCGACGCGAGGGCCGCGGGATCGTAGCGGCCCTCGAGCTCGAAGCTCGCGCTCTCGAAGGTGTCGGCGGCGGGCGCGGCGGGACGGGTCGTCCCGAAGGCGCGCGGCGCCTCGGAAGCGGGGACGGCCGCGGTCAGTCCCAGCACGACGTCGACCGGCACGTCGGCCTCCACCGCCTCGACGACGGGAGCGCGCGGCGCGGCGGCCCGAAGCCAGTCGCGCAGGTCGGCCCGCGCGTCGTCGGCGACCAGGTCGAGCTTGTTCAGCACCAGCAGGTCGGCCTCGGCAAGCTGCTGACGGACCGTGTCGCCGACGTGGCGGTCGTCGGCGCGCGCACGGACCGTCTCGGCGTCGACCAGCACCACCGTGCCCTCGACCTCGATGCCCGGCACCAGCCGCACCGCGCGCGCGACCGAGGCCGGCATCGCGACGCCGCTGGTCTCGACCAGCACCAGGTCGAAGCCGGGCTCGCGGGCGGGCAGCGCCACCAACGCCTCGACCAGGTCGCTGCCCACCGCGCAGCAGACGCAGCCGCCGGCGAGGTTCATCACCGAGCCGTCGCGCGACTCGATCAGGTCGGCGTCGATCGACACGTCGCCGAAGTCGTTGACCATCACCGCGATGCGTCGGCCGCCGGCCGCGCGCAGCACGCGGTTGACCAGCGTGGTCTTGCCGGCACCGAGCCAGCCGCCGACGACGACCGCGGGCAGCATCGCGCGCTCAGGCCGAGGCGGCGGCGTGGGGGCGCCCGCCGTGCACCGTGCCCCAGACGCGGACGTCCTTCAGGCGCGCGGGGTCGACCTCGAGCGGGTCGTCCTCGAGCACCGCGAAGTCGGCGTGCTTGCCGCATTCGATCGAGCCGATCTCGCCGTCGAGGTGCAGCGTGTACGCGGCGCCGAGCGTGATCGCGCGCAGCGCGTCGGCGACGTCGATGCGCTCGAACTCGCCGAGCCGCCGGCCGCCCGCGGTCAGGCGGTTCACCGCACACCATGCGACGTGCAGCGGCCCGAGCGGCGTGACCGGCGCGTCGGAGTGGATGGTGTAGGGCACGCCGATCTGCTGCGCGCTGCGGCAGGGATTCATCCGCTCGGCGCGGTCGGGGCCCACGGTCTGGTCGTAGTGCGCGTCGCCCCAGTGGAAGTGGTGGTTGGCGAAGAAGTTCGCGCACATGCCCAGCGCCTTCATCCGCCGCAGCTGCGCGGTGTCGGCGAGCTGGCAGTGCTGCAGCGTGAAGCGGTGGTCGAAGGCCGGGCGGGCGCGCAGCGCGTCGTGCAGCAGGTCGATCGCGAGCTCGATGGCGGCGTCGCCGTTGGTGTGGGTGTGCACCTGGACGCCGTGCTCGAGCGCCAGCCGGTAGAGCGTGCGCAGCGTCTCCGGCTCGATGTACCACAGGCCCTGCGGTGCGCCGTTGTGGTAGCCCGGCCAGCGCATCCGGGCGGTGAAGCCCTGGATCGAGCCGTCGGCGTGGGCCTTCACGCGGCCGAGCCGCAGCCGGTCGGTGGAGCGCGCCTTCAGCGCGACGGCGCGCTCGATCGCGGCCTGCGGCGTGTGTCCGCGCACGTGCATCGCCGGCACGAAGCGCAGCGGGAAGGTGTCCTCGCCGGTCACCTTCAGCAGCGACTCGACCGCATCGTCGGGGATCGGCGTCGCGAGGTCGGTCGCGGTGGTGGTGCCGGTGCGGACCGCGAGCTTCGCGAACGCCCGCAGCCCGGCCTCGTCGCCCGACAGCGCCGCGCGGTCGACGCCGAGCTTGAGCAGCACCGGCATCATCGCCTCCGGCCCGCGCAGCTCGCCCTGCGGCAGCCGGTCGGCGTCGAGCGGGATGCCCGGGTGGTCGTGGT
>JBAXJZ010000015.1:0-21089 GCA_037137595.1 Burkholderiales bacterium
CCTCGACGAAGGCCCCGCGCGCCACCGCGTGCGGATGGGCGCGGGCCTCGGTGAAGTCGAGCACCGGCGACACGCAGGCGTCCATCGCGTCGAACACGGCCGCCCACTCGTCGCGCGTGCGCGAGCCGAAGACCTCGGCGAAGCGCGCGCGCAGCGCCGGCCAGCCGGTGCGGTCGTGCTGCGCGGGCAGCGCCTCGCCCTCCAGCCCCAGGCCCTTCAGCAGCAGCGCGTAGAACTGCGGCTCGATCGCGCCGACCGCCATGTGGCGGCCGTCCTGCGTGGCGTAGGTGTCGTACCAGGGCGCGCCGCCGTCGAGCAGGTTCACGCCTCGCGCCGAACCGTTCCAGCGTCCGGCGGCCATCATCCCGTGGAACATCGTGGCGAGCGACGACGCGCCGTCCACCATCGCCGCGTCCACCACCTGGCCGCGGCCCGAGCGCTGCGCCTCGACCAGCGCGCAGGCGAGGCCGAAGGCCAGCAGCATGCCGCCGCCGCCGAAGTCGCCGACGAGGTTCAGCGGCGGCACCGGCGACTCGCCGGCGCGGCCGATCGCGTGCAGCGCGCCGGTGAGGGCGATGTAGTCGATGTCGTGACCGGCGCGCGGCGCGAGCGGGCCGTCCTGGCCCCATCCGGTCATCCGGCCGTAGACGAGGCGCGGGTTGCGTTCGAGCAGCGCGTCGGGCCCGAGGCCGAGCCGCTCCATCACGCCGGGCCGGAAGCCCTCGATCAGCGCATCGGCGCGGTCGGCGAGGCGGCGGGCGGCCTCGGCGCCGTCGGGCGACTTCAGGTCGAGGGTGACCGAACGGCGGCCGCGGTGCATCAGGTCGTACCAGCGGTCGCGGCCGACGCCGGCGCGCGTGTCGGCCGGGCGGTCGACGCGGAGCACGTCGGCGCCGAGGTCGGCGAGCATCATCCCGCAGAAGGGCCCGGGTCCGATCGCCTCGAACTCGAGCACGCGGATGCCGTGCAGCGGGCCCACCGGGTCAGCCCGCCTTGAAGACGGGCTTCGTGCGCTTCTCCGCGAGCCGCCAGCCCGCGGGCGTGCGCACGTACTCGTCGCGACCGTCGAGCACGTTGGCGAGCCGCGCCGGCGGCGGCCCGCCGTCGGCCGGGATCGCGCCGTCGTAGGCGGTGAGCAGGAAGCGCACCGCGATGCGGTCCGGCCCCACCGCGTCGGCGATCAGGTTGGTGATCAGGTGCGCGGTCACGCGGTCGGCCGGGCGCTTCTCCAGCGACGCGGCGATCGCCTCCGGCGTCGACAGCGCCTGGCCCTGCCGATGCCAGGTGCCGCCGGGCGCGAACGCAGCGACGCAGGCCGCGTGGTCGCGGGCGTCGAGCGCGCGGAAGAAGCGCAGGGTGGCGCCGATGCAGGCGGATTCGTCGAGGTGGGCGCTCATCGGGGTCCTCCGGGGATCGGGGTCAGAGGCCGCCGCGCGCGTCGAGCAGCGTGGCGGTGACGTAGGGCGACTCGCGCTCGTCGGCGAGCCAGACGATGCTGCGCGCGATCTCCTCGGGCGCGCCGATGCGGCCCATCGGCACGGCGCGCGCCATCTGGTCGAGCTGGCCGGGCGGGCGCGCCGCGTGGATCTCGGTGTCGATGATCCCGGGGCGCACCGCGTTCACGCGGATGCCCTCGGCGGCCACCTCCTTCGCGAGGCCGATCGTCATCGAGTCCATCGCGCCCTTGGTGGCGGCGTAGTGGACCCAGGCGTTCGGCGAGCCCGTCTGCGACGCGCCGGAGCCCACGTTGACGATCGCGCCGCCGCGGCCGCCGTGCTTCGTCGACATCCGCCGCACCGCCTCGCGCGCGCAGAGGAAGGCGCCGCGGACGTTGATCGCGAACGCCTGGTCGATCTGCTCGACGCGCACCGACTCGACCCGCGCGTTGCCGCCGGTGATGCCGGCGTTGTTGACCAGCGCGGTGAGCGGGCCGAGCCGGTCGGCGGCCTCGAACGCGGCGAGCACCTGCGCCTCGTCGGCGACGTCGGCGCGGATCGCGGCCGCGCGGCCGCCGGCGGCGACGATCTCGGCGACCAGCGCGTCGGCGTCGGCCGAGCGGTCGCGGTAGACGATGGCCACCGCCCAGCCGCGTTCGGCGGCCAGGCGCGAGGTGGCGGCGCCGATGCCGCGGCTGCCGCCGGTGATCAGCATCGTGCCGCGGTCGGAAGAGGGCGGGGTCGTCATCGGTCGGGTCTCTCGGTGCGGGGATCTCGGGACGGGTCTCGGCGGGCTCGGCTCGGACGTGCGGAGGTGCGGAGGTGCGAAGGTGCGGACGCTCGGGCGCTCAGACGCTCAGGTAGTCGCGCAGCACCCGCTCGTCGCCCTCGAGCTCGGCGCTGCTGCCGGTGAAGCAGACCTGGCCCTTCGACATCACGTAGTGCCGGTCGCCGAGGTCGAGCGCGGCGCGCAGGTTCTGCTCGATCAGCAGCACCGCGAGGCCCTCGCGCTTGAGCGTGCGCAGCACCTCGACGATCTCGCGGACGATCAGCGGCGCGAGCCCCTCCGAGGGCTCGTCGAGCAGCAGCAGCTTCGGGTTCAGCATCAGCGCCCGCGCGATCGACAGCATCTGCTGCTCGCCGCCGGAGAGCTGGAAGCCGAGGTTGCGCTCGCGCTCCTTCAGCCTGGGGAACAGCTCGTAGACCGCCTCCAGCGTCCAGCGCCCGGTCTCGCCGCGGCGCGCGGTGGTGGTCAGGTTCTCGCGGACCGTGAGGCTGGGGAAGATCCCGCGCTCCTGCGGCACGAAGCCGATGCCGGCGCGCGAGACGCGGTGCGGCGCCCAGCCGGAGATGTCGCGGTCCTCGAAGCGGACGGTGCCCGGCCGCGGCGCGAGGTAACCCATGATCGACAGTGCGGTGGTGGTCTTGCCCGCGCCGTTGCGGCCGAGCAGGCAGACCACCTCGCCGCGGCCGAGCTCGATCGACACGCCGTGCAGCACGTGGCTGTCGCCGTAGTAGGCGTGGACGCCGGAGAGCGACAGCATCAGTGCCCGCCCCCGAGGTAGACCTCGCGCACGCGCTCGGAGGCCTGGATCTCCGCCGGCGTGCCGGTGGCCAGCACCTCGCCGTAGTAGAGGACGGTGATGCGGTCGGCGAGCGAGAACACCACCTTCATGTCGTGCTCGATCATCAGGATCGCGAGCGACTTCGGCAGCCCGCGGACCAGCTCGATCATCCCGTCGGTCTCGGCGGGCGACATGCCGGAGGTGGGCTCGTCGAGCAGCAGCAGCTCGGGCTCGGCCGCCAGCGCGATCGCGATCTCGAGCTGGCGCTGCTCGCCGTACGACAGCTCGGAGACCTTGCGCTCCAGCCCCTGCCGCAGGCCCACCTGCGCGAGCAGCTCGTCGGCCCGGTTCCAGAGCGCGCGGTCGGCGTGGATCGAGCGGAAGGGCTGCCACGGCGTGCCCTGGTGCGCCTGCACCGCGAGCCGGACGTTCTCGAGGACCGACAGGCCGCGGAACAGGTTGTTCTTCTGGAAGGTCCGCGCGATGCCCATCCGGCAGATCCGCTCGGGCTCGAGTCCGGCGACGTCGCGACCCTTGAAGAGGATCCGGCCGGAGGTGGGCCGCAGCTGGCCGCCCAGCTGGTGGACGAAGCTCGTCTTGCCGGCGCCGTTCGGGCCGATCAGCGCGTGGCGCTCGCCGGCGAGCACCTCCAGGTCCACGTCGCGGGTGACCACCAGGCTGCCGAAGGCCCGGTGCAGCTTCTCGGTCCGCAGCAGCACGGTCACGACTCGTCCTTCAGCCAGCGCGGGCCGCGCTGGACGATCAGGCCCCAGACACCCTGGCGCAGGAACATCACGCAGGCGATGAAGATCGCGCCGACCCAGAACATCCAGAACTCGGTGTGCGAGCTGATCACGTGCTTGAGCATCAGGAAGATGCCCGCGCCGATCGCCGGACCGGTGATCGTGCCGGCGCCGCCGAGGATCACCATCAGCACCGCGTCGCCCGACAGCACCCAGTGGAGGATGTCGCTGGAGACGAAGGCGTTGAAGAACGCGTAGAGCCCGCCGCCGAAGCCGGCCACCGCGCCGGCGATGGTGAACGACGCGAGCTTGATCCGCTGCACCGGATAGCCGATGGCGCGCATCCGCTGCTCGTTCTCGCGCACGCCGATCATCGCCGAGCCGAGCGGCGAGCGGATCAGCCGGCGCAGCCCCCACCAGGTGAGCGCGAAGCCGGCGGCGATCAGCCAGTAGAGCGTCGCGCGGTCGTCGAGACTCCAGCCGAACAGCGACGGACGCTGGAAGCCCGGCAGCCCGTCGGTGCCGCCGGTCATCGTCCGCCACTTCACCGCGACCGAATACAGCAGCTGCGAGAACGCCATCGTCAGCATCAGGAACGGGATGCCGCTCACCCGGATGCAGAAGAAGCCGATCACCGCGGCGCCGACCGTGGACAGCGCGACGCCCGCGAGCAGCCCCCACCAGCCGTTCACGCCGGCGTGCACGCCCAGCATCGTCACCGTGTAGGCCGACAGCCCGAAGAAGGCCGCGTGACCGAAGGACATCAGGCCGGTGTAGCCGATGATCAGGTCCAGGCTCATCGCGAAGATCGCGAAGACCAGCACCTCGGCGACGAGGCTGGTCGCGTAGTCGCCGGCCAGCGGCACCGCGGCGAGCGCGACCGCGGCGATCGAGAGGGCGATGGTCCTGGGCACGCGCGACGCGGCGGCGGCGACGCCGGGCAGGGCCGCGCCCGGACCGGCGGGTGCGTTCGCGCTCATGCCTTGCCCACCCCGAACAGCCCGTTCGGCCGCGTGAGCAGCACCACCACCATCAGCAGGTAGATCGCGAACAGCGCGAAGTCGGGGAAGTAGGCCTTGCCCAGCGTGTCGATCAGGCCGACCAGCAGGCTGGAGACGAAGGCGCCGCGCAGGCTGCCCAGCCCGCCGATGACGACGACGATGAAGGCCGGGATCAGGATCTCGCCGTCGAGCCCGAGGTAGACGCCCAGCACCGGCCCGGCGGCCGCGCCGCCGATCGCGGCGATGCCCACGCCCAGCGCGAAGATCCCGGCGAAGAGCAGCTGCACGTCGATGCCGAGCCCGGCGGCCGTGGTGGCGTCGTCGACGCCGGCGCGCACCATCGCGCCGATGCGGCTGCGCTCGAGGAACAGCCACAGCGCGAGCGCGATCAGCCCGCCGAAGGCGATCAGGAACAGCCGGTACTTCGGCAGGATCACGTCCATCACCTCGACCGCGCCCTCCAGCGCCGGCGGCACCGACATGTTGCGGATGTCCGGCCCCCAGAGCATGCGCACCAGGTCCGCGAAGACGAAGGTGAAGCCGAAGGTGAGCAGCACCTGGTCCAGGTGCGTTCGCGCATAGAGGTAGCGGATGAAGAGCCGCTCCATCGCGACGCCGAGCACGGTCGCGGGGATCCAGCCCAGCGCCAGGCCGAGCCAGAACTCGCCGGTGCGCTCGGCGATCGTCATCGCGAAGAACGCGCCCAGCATGAAGAACGAGCCGTGCGCGACGTTGACGACGTTCATCAGCCCGAAGATCAGCGACAGGCCCGCCGACATCAGGAACAGCAGCATGCCCAGCACGAGCCCGTTGACGACCTGGGTGACGGCGATCTGCACGACAGGGGCGGCGTCCGAAGAAGGGAAGGAAGGGAGCGCGTCGGCGCGCCCCGGCGCGGGCCGGGGCGCCCGGACCTCAGCCCGGCTTGCGGTCCGGCTCGCGGACGTCCTTGATCGTGGCGATGACCTTGTTCGCCACCCGCCCGTCGAGCTCGACCACCTCGCGCATGTAGATGTTGTGAACCGGCCCCTGGGTGATCGGGTTGATGCGGAACGGCCCGCGCGGCGCGTTGAAGCGCATCGCCAGCATCGCGCCGCGCATCCGGTCCTTGTCCTGCGTGTTGCCGTCGATCGCGGTCAGCGACTCGTGGATGCAGCGCGCGGCGACGTAGCCGTATTCCGCGTAGACGCTCGGGTACTCCTTGAAGCGCGCCCGGTACTCCGAGACGAACTTCCTGTTTTCCGGGTTGTCGAGCGTGTCCGCGTAGTGGAGGGCGGTGATCGCGCCGAGTGCGTCGCGGCCCTGCGCGGGCAGCACGTCGCTCTCGACCATGAAGCCCGAGCCCACCAGCTTGACCTTGCCGCGCAGCCCGTACTCCGAGTACTGCTTGACGAAGCGCACCGCGTCGGAACCCGCGAAGAACGCCATCACGGCAGGCGGATTGGTCGCGCGGACGTCGGCGAGGTAGGCGCTGAAGTCGTTGGTGCCGAGCGGCGGATAGATCTCCTTGATGATCGTGCCGCCGGCCTTGGTGAAGTCGGGCCGGAATTCGCTGATGGTGTCGCGGCCGCCGGCGAAGTCCGAGGCCATCGTGACCGTCTGCTTGGCGACGTTCTCGGCCATCCAGGTGCCGAGCGCGTTCATCGGCTGCATGCTCGCGATCGAGCAGCGGAACAGGTAGGGGATGTTGATCCACGACAGCGTGCTGACGCCGGCGCCCGAGCAGAGGAAGAAGGTCTTGCTCTGGCGGACGTAGTCGGCGACCGCGAGCGCGACGTTCGAGGCCTGGATGCCGGTGACGAGGTCGACGCGGTCGGACTCGACCAGCTTCTTCATCTTCGTCAGGCCGACCTGCGGGTTGATCTCGTCGTCCTCGCGGATGATCTCGATCTTGCGGCCGGCGATGCTGCCGCCGATCTGGTCGAAGTAGAGCTGCATCCCGTTCAGGTTGCCCTGCGCGAGCGCGGCGAAGATCTTGGAGAACGAGTTCAGCACGCCGATCTTCAGCGGCGCCTTGGTCTGCGACAGCAGCGCGGGCGCGTGCAGGCCGAGCGCGGCGCCGGTGCCGAGCGCGCCGGCGCCGGCGATGAAGCGGCGACGCTCGCGCGTCAGGGGCGATGCGGGGCGGGGGTCGGTCATGTCTCCTCCGGGGTGGGCCGATTCGGCTCTCGTCGTGTCGTCGACCGTCCGTCTCGAGACGGTCCGGGTCGATTCTAGGGGGCGATGCCGCGGCGCTGCACGCCGCCGTGCGGAACAGCACTTGTTCGCGCGCCGCACGGATTGTGATCGCCCGTCGATGCTGCGCCGCGCCATCGCCGCCCGGCGCGACGGCCGGTCCGCCGGCGGAACCGCGGGGCGCGGCCGGCGGGGCGGTCGTCTATGATCGGCCGGATGAACGAACCGTCGGCGGACATCGGGGGCGCGCGCCGGACGCGGACGGCGACGGGCACGGAGCTGCCCGCCGGGCTCGACGACCTCGCCTCGCTGCGGATCTTCGCCCGCGTGGTCGAGCTGGAGAGCTTCTCCGAGGCGGCCCGCCGGCTCGGGATCACCCCGTCGACCGTCAGCAAGCACATCGCCGCGCTGGAAGACGGCCTGGGGATGCGGCTGGTCAACCGCACCACCCGCCAGCTCTTCGTCACCGACGCGGGCGCCCGGCTCTACCAGCGCTACCTGAAGATCGTCGACGAGCTGCGCGGCGCGCACGAGGACCTGTCCTCGCTGCAGTCCGAGCCGATGGGCCACCTGCGGGTGTCGGTGCCGCTGGCGCTCGGCGCCCGGCGGATCGCGCCGGTGATCCCGGCGTTCCTCAAGCGCTGGCCGAAGATCACGATGTCGCTCGACCTCTCCGTGGAGAAGGTCGACGTGATCGCCGAGCAGATCGACGTGGCGGTCCGGATCGCGGCCAGGCTGGACGACGGCCAGACCGCGGTGCGCCTCGCCCCCTACCGCCGCGTGTTCTGCGCGTCGCCCGCCTACCTGGCCGAGCGGGGCGTGCCGCGCACGCCGGACGACCTCGTCCACCACGACTGCATGCTCGCCACCGGCGCGTCGGGCGAGCAGGCCTGGCCGGTGCTGCAGGACGGCGTCGTCCGGATGGTGCCGGTGCGCAGCCGGCTGATGGTGAACCACGGCGACGCGATCTACGACGCGGTGCTGGCCGGCCTGGGGATCTGCATGCAGGCGCGCTGGCGGGTCGAGGACGACCTGCGGAGCGGTCGCCTGGTCGAGGTGCTGCCGGAGCACGTCGTCCAGCAGCGGTCGATCTGGGCGGTGATGTCGCAGCGCGGGCCGATGTCGCCCAAGGTGCGGGTGCTGGTGGAGTTCCTGAGGGAGACGCTCGCCGACCTGGAGTGACCGGGCGGGGACGGGCGTCCCATCTCTGTTCGCCCGCGGAACAAATGCTGTTCCGCCCGCCGGGTTGCCCGGCGGCGGGCGTCGGACGCACACTGGCCCCGACGCCGGCACGGGACCGACGGGGAGGAGACAGGGGCATGAGACTCGCGAGCTTCGAGGCGGCCGGCGGCCGCCGGTCGTTCGGCGTGGTGAACGCCGACGGTTCGATCGGCGACCTGGGCACGCCGCAGGTGCCCACGTTGCGGGCGGCGCTCGCCGCCTGGGGCACCACCGGCATCGCCGAGCGCGCCCGCGGCGCGCTGCCGCAGGTGCCGCGCGGCGGCTTCACCTGGCTGCCGCCGGTGACCGACCCGGACAAGATCCTCTGCGTGGGGCTGAACTACCGCCGCCACGCCGAGGAGGCCGGGATGGCGATCCCCAAGTACCCGTCGATGTTCGTCCGCTTCCCCGGCTCGCAGGTGGGCCACGAGGCGCCGACGATGGCGCCGTCCGCCTCCGAGCAGTACGACTTCGAGGCCGAGCTCGCGGTGATCATCGGCCGCGGCGGGCGCGACATCGCCGAGGCCGACGCGATGGCCCACGTGGCCGGCTACGCCTGCTTCGCCGAGAACTCGGTGCGCGACTTCCAGAAGCACGCGGCGCAGGCCACGCCCGGCAAGAACTTCGAGTCCAGCGGCGCGTTCGGGCCCTGGCTCGCCACGCCCGACGAGGTCGGCGAGCTCGCCTCGGTCCACGTGATCGGCCGGCTGAACGGCGAGGTGATGCAGGACGAGCCGCTCGCGAACCTCATCTTCGGCATCCCGGCGATCATCGCCTACGCGTCGTCGTACGCGCGGCTGCTGCCGGGCGACGTGCTGGTCACCGGCACGCCCGCGGGCGTGGGCATGGCGCGCAAGCCGCCGCGCTGGCTGAAGCCGGGCGACGTGTTCGAGGTCGACATCGCCGGCGTGGGCCTGCTGCGCAATCCCGTGGTCGCTCAGGGGAGCGCGCGATGAGCGACGGACCGCGCTGGCTGACCGAGGCCGACGTCGTCTCGCTGGTCACGCTCGACGACGCCATCGTCGCGCTCGAGCGCACCGCGGCCGACGCCGGCGCGTTCAACGTGCCCAAGGCGCTCGCCGGCTACGACGACGGCAGCTCGATGCATTCGCTGGGCTCGGCCGCGCCCGCGCTGGGCTACGCGGGCTTCAAGACCTGGATCCACACGAAGCGCGGCGCCACCGCCGTCTATTCGCTCTTCGACAGCCGCGTGGGCGCGGTGCGCGCGATGATCGAGGCCGGCGCGCTCGGCCAGCTGCGGACCGCCGCGATGACCGGCCTGGGCACCCGCTGGCAGGCGGCCGAGGGCGTCGACGACATGGGACTGGTGGGCACCGGCTTCCAGGCGCTGACGCAGGTGGCCGCGGTGAACGCGGTGCGGCCGCTGAAGCGCCTGCGGGTCTTCAGCCCCACGGCCGAGAAGCGGCGTGCCTTCATCGACATGGTGAACCGCCGCTTCGACCTGAAGGTGGTGGAGGCCGAGAGCTGCGCGGCCGCGCTCGACGGCGCGCCGCTGGTCACGATCGTGACCCGCGCGAAGGACCCGTTCGTGTCCGCGTCGATGCTGGCGCGCGGCGCGCACGTCAACGCGGTGGGCGCGATCCTGCCGGGCAACGCCGAGCTGCTGCCCGACGTGTTCGACCGCGTCGGCAGCATCGTGGTGGACGACGTGCCGAACGCGCAGAAGGCCTCGCGCGAGCTGATGGACCGCTTCGGCGGCGAGCGCGGCTGGAGCGCGGTGCGCGCCATCGGCGACGTGATCCGCTCGGGCCGGCCCGCCCGCCCCGAGGGCGGCGACCTGAGCCTGTTCAAGTCGGTGGGCATGGGCCTGTCCGACCTCGCCGTGGCCGTGATGGCCTACGAGCGGGCGGTCGAGCGCGGCCTGGGCCGGCCGATCCCGGCGCCGCAGCGGGCCGCGCCCACCTGGAAGGGCGACCGCGCGGTACGCTGAGGCCGCGACGAAGGAGGAGACATTCCGGTGAACGACATCGTCCGAACCCTGGAGCGACCGGCGTCCTCGACGCCCGAGCTGCGCGCGCTCGTCGACGAGCTGCGCGACCTCTACGACGAGATCGCCGACCTGCTCGACCGCGACGCGATCGAGGCCCTGCCCGGCTATTTCGTCGACGACTGCCTCTACCGCATCATCTCGCGCGAGAACCACGCGCTGGGGCTGCCGGCGGCCACGCTCTACTGCGACGGCATCGGCATGCTGCGCGACCGCGTGCTGGCGCTGCGCGAGACGCAGGTCTACGAGCCCCGGCAGTGGCGGCACTTCGTCTCGGGCGTGCGCGTGCGCTCGATCGAGGACGGCACGATCCACGCGAGCGCGAACGTGATGGTGACCGAGTCGATGTCGGACGCCGAGCCCACGATCCTGCTGGTGGGCCGCTACGACGACCGACTGGTGCGCCGCGACGGCCGGCTGTGGTTCGTCGAGCGCAGCGTGATCTACGACAACTACCGCGTGGTCCGGTCGCTGATCGCGCCGGTCTGAACCGAGGAGACGACGGATGGGCAAGAGCATCGAGTCCGAGTCCGGCGCGCGGCAGTGGCCCGCCGAGGGCTGGACGCGCGTTCCGTACTGGGTCTACACCGACGCGGACCTGTATCGCCGCGAGCTCGACACCTTCTTCTACGGGAAGGGCTGGAGCTACGTCGGCCTGGACTGCGAGGTGCCGGAGCCGGGCAGCTACAAGCGCTCGTGGATCGGCGAGCGGCAGGTGGTGATCGTGCGCGGCAAGGACGGCGCGATCCACGTCTGGGAGAACCGCTGCACGCACCGCGGCGCGCGGCTCGTCTGGCAGAACCACGGCAAGGTGGACTCGTTCACCTGCCCGTACCATCAGTGGAACTTCAACGTCGACGGCCGACTGCAGGGTGTGCCGCTGAAGCGCGGCGTGCTCGGCAAGGGCGGCATGCCCGCCGACTTCGACAACGCCTCGCACGGCCTGAACCGGTTGCGCGTGCACGTCGAGGGTGGCTCGATCTGGGCGAGCTTCGCGCAGGACGGGCCGAGCTTCGAGGAGTACTGCGGGCCCGAGATCCACGCCTACATCCGCCGCATCTTCTCCGGTCGCCCGCTGAAGCTGCTGGGCTACAGCCGCCAGCTGATCCCCAGCAACTGGAAGCTGTACATGGAGAACCTGAAGGATCCGTACCACGCGACGCTGCTGCACGCGTTCCTGATCACCTTCGGGCTGTGGCGCGCGGACACGCAGTCGGAGTCGGTGCCGGTGGCCGGCGGCAAGCACGGCGTGATGGTCTCGCGCAACGTGGGCCGCAAGGTGAGCGAGGCGACGACGGAGATCCAGCGCAACAGCTCGAGGCTGGTGCTCGAGGACACCGACACGGTCACCCCGATCACCGAGTTCGACGACGGCAAGGTGATCGGCCTCACGATCTTCCCGAGCGTGGTGATGCACCAGCAGGCGAACACGCTGGGCATGCGGCACCTGATCCCGAAGGGGCCGGGGGCGTTCGAGCTCTCGTGGACGTACTACGGCTTCGCCGATGAGTCGCCGGAGATCACGCGGCGCCGCCTGCGCCACGCGAACCTCTACGGGCCGGCGGGGCTGGTGGCGATGGAGGACGGGGAGGTGCTGGCCGAGTCGCAGCTGGGGGCGGCGGAGTATCCGCACCGCTCGGGCGTGCTGGAGATGGGGGGGCGCGACGTCGAGCCCCAGGACCACATGGTGACCGAGGTGCTGATCCGGGCGTTCTACAAGTACTACCGGGAGGCGATGGGGGTTTGACTGGGCGCGAGGTGCGTGTCGTGCGTTCGACGGTTGGCGCGCACGCCGCCGGCCGGGGTGGGGCACCGCTTCGCTGTACCCCGCGCCCTCGGCCCTGCGGGCCGAGGGTCCCCGCGAGGGTGCTGACCGCGGGGGGCCCGGGGCCGGAACTCGCCCCCTTCGGGGGCTCAGACAGCCGGCCCCTCGCGGTCGGCTCCGCCGACCGCGTCCCCCCGCGGTCAACACCCTCGCGGCGCGGGCTAAGGCTTCGCGGTGCCCCACCCCGGGGCGGCGGCCGCGCGCCAACGGTCCGGAGCGGATGCCCACCCGCTCACTTCGAACCGCCCAAGTCCACCTCGACCGCCTCCCCGACCACCCTCACGGGATACACCCGGATCGGCTCGGTCACCGGTTCGCAGAGCACTTCCCCCGTCCGGATGTCGAACTGCCCCTGGTGCAGCGGGCATTCGATGCAGTGGTCCAGCACGAAGCCGTCCGACAGCCGCGCGTCGCCGTGCGTGCAGAGGTTGTCGGTCGCGTAGGGCACGCCCTCGATCAGGTAGAGCGCGACCTCCCGGTCGTCGGCGATCGCGCTGGTCACGCCGCCTTCCTCCAGCGCGTCGCGCTTGCACACCGTCACCCACCGCTGCGTCGTCATCCGTCGGGCCTCCTCCCTGAAGTCGGGGCGATGATGACATGCGTCGCCCGGCCCGGCCCCGTCGGTCGGTTCCACCGCGGAAAGACTGCGTTTCCGGAGGCCGAAGTCGATTGAAATCCGCCTCCCGCGGCCGTACGCTCGGCCGATGCCGCCCCGCGCGGAGGAGGAGACCGACATGAACGCCCCGCAACGCATGGTGCCGCTCGCGCCCTTCGCCGACTGCAGCGGCCGCGGCGCCCGCCAGCCCGAGATCTGGGAACCGCTGCTGATCACCCGCGAGCAGATCGACGCCGAGGTCGAGCGCCTCGCCAGCCTGCCGCGGCCCGCCAACGGCCGGCGGATGTCGCGGATCCTGCATCCGGCCGGCACGCCCGGCATGGGCATCACCCAGGGCACCGACGTCACGATCCAGGTGCTCAAGCCGGGCGAGCGGACCACGCCGTTCCGCTCGAACGCCAACGCGCTCGAGATCTGCATCCGCGGCGAGGGCACGGTGGTCGCGCAGGGCGGCTTCCGGGTCGCCCGCCAGGACGTCTGGACGCTGCCGCCGATGCGCGCGCACTCGCACGTCAACGACGGCACCGACCTCTGGGTGCGGCTCACCTACTCGAACACGCCGCTGCTGTCGCTGCTGCACGCGCTGTGGGAGGAGGAGGGCGAGGCGATCGGCGCCGCCGAGACGGAGGCCGACGACCTGACCGAGCACCAGCGGCGCACCTACGCGTGGCAGAACGCGCCCGACGTGCCGATCGGCACCGCGGGCGCCCGGATGCGCGGCTACGAATACCTGACCGACATCCCGGTCGTGCCGAACCCGCCGCTGCACTGGCCGTGGTCGTTCGCTACCACGCAGCTCAACGAGCGGCTGGGCGACGACCAGCGCACGATCATGCTGCTCTACCACCCGGCCACCGAGCGGCGCGCCGGCACCACGCCGTCGTACTTCGCGACCTGGTTCCGCGTCGCGCCCGGCACGCCGCCCTACGCGGGCGACCGCGGCCACCGGCACATCTCGGCCTCGATCAACTACCACGTCGAGGGCCACGGCCGCAGCGTGGTCGACGGTCGGACGGTCGAGTGGAAATCGGGCGACCTGCTGCTGTCGGCGCCCACCTGGTCGGAACACGCGCACTACGTCGGCGGCGACGGCGCGACGATCCTGACGGTGCAGGACCACCCGATGCACATCGCGCTGGGCTCGCTGCTCTGGCAGGAGAAGATGAACGGCCCGATCCTCGCGCTCGGCGCCGAGGCCGGGCAGACCGGATACACCAGCCCGAGGACGAAGGGCGACTGACGCGTCGCGCCCGATGACCCGCCCCCCGGATCGGCCGCGCCGCGCGTTCGCGGTCGGCCTGGCCGGCGCCGCGGTCGCGGCCGCTGCGCTGCCTTCGCGTGACGCACGCGCACAGGCCGGCCCGTCGACCTCGGCCTCGGGCCGCGTCACCCGCCTTCTCGTCGGCTTCCCACCGGGGCAGGCCACCGACCAGGTCGCGCGGCTGATCGCCGAGCGGCTCGCGACCGCGACCGGCCAGCCCTTCATCGTCGAGAACCGGCCCGGCCAGGGCGGCAGCCTGATGCTGTCGCAACTGGTCCGCTCGCCGGCCGACGGCAGCTCGATCACGCTGTCGGCGCTCGCGGCCTACGTGGTGAATCCGGTGCTCTACAAGACGGTGAGCTACGACGCGGTCCGCGACCTCGACCCGATCGCGATGGTCGCGGACCTGCCCACCGCGCTGTGCGTGCACCCGTCGGTGCCGGCGCAGACGCTGAAGGAGCTGATCGACTACGCGCGCGCGAACCCCGATGCGCTCGCGCACGTGTCGGCGGGCAACGGCACGCTGTCGCACCTGATGATGGAGGACTTCAAGCAGCGCGCCGGGATCCGGATCCTGCACGTGCCGTATCCCGGCAGCCCGCAGGCGATGGTCGATCTCGTCGCGGGCACGGTGAAGGTCGGGCTCGATACCGTGACGGTCACCGCGCCGCACGTGAAGGCGGGGCGGCTGCGGATGCTCGGCATCGGCACGCGAGAGCGGCTGCCGGACTTCCCGCAGGTGCCGACGATCGCGGAGTCGGGCTTCCCCGGCTTCGAGGCGGTGGCCTGGATCGCGCTGTCGGCGCCCAAGGGCACGCCGCGCGAGCTGCGCGAGCGGCTCTCGGCGGAGGTGGGCCGCGCGCTGCGCGAGCCGGACTTCGCCGGCCGGCTGCGCGCGATCGGCGCGGTGCCGCGGCCGATGGGCGTCGACGAGCTGGGCGCCTTCATCGCGGCCGAGCAGCCGCGGTGGAAGGCGATCGTGGAGCGGTCGGGCGCGAAGGTGGACTGAGCGTCCGGGCGCGGACCGTCGAGGTCTCGCGCGGGCCCGGCGGCAGGGCGGTTGCCGGGGGGCGGCCGGGACGCGCCGCGAGGCGCTGCCCGGGCCCACCGCCTCAAATGCACGACTCGGGTGCGTTTCGCACAATCAATGTGCAATATCGTGTCGAGGAGTGACATGCCGGACACAATTGGCCGTTGTTGATGGCGATTTTCACGGCCAAGCCAAAGGCCGCGCTGTCCCACAGTCGATCCCGCAGGGCGCGTCCTCCGCGACGCGTGCCGCCCGCGCCCTCCCGGCGCGGTCCGCTCCACCCGAACCGGATCAGACCATGAACCGACTCTTCGCCTCGTTCTGCATCGCCGTCGCGGCGCTGCTCGCCACCCCGTTCGCGCACGCGAACGATTTCGCCGACCTGCGCGTGAAGGCCACCGCCGCGCGCGAATCGCTGGTCACGATGCTGACCAACAAGGACAAGCGCGGCGCCGACCAGCAGAAGGTGGTCAAGGACACCGCCGACGCGGTCAGCGCGTCGCTCTCGAAGCTCAAGGCGCCCGCCGGCAAGGACGCGCAGCTGAAGGAGCTCGTCGAGACCTGGAACGCGTTCAAGAAGACGCGCGAGGCCGACCTCGTCCCGGCGATCCTCGCCGGTCGCGAGGACGAGGCCCGCAAGCTCGCCGGCGGCGTGCAGAAGGAGCGCTACACCCGCGTGCAGGAGCTGATCGGCGAGCTCGGCGGCTGATCGAGCCCAGGCACCGATCCCCCCGCCTGTTCAGGAGACGCTCGTGAAGCTCGCGATGACGATCGGCCGGCGCGTGGCGCTGGCCTTCTGTGCGGTCCTGGCGACGATCGTGTCGCTGGTGGCCGTGGTGTTGTGGCAGCTCTCCGCGAGCGTCGAGACCTCGGAGCGCACGGCTCGCAGCCTGGGCTCGCTCGAGAGCGCGTCGAAGATGGGCGCGCTCGCGAAGGACAACGCGATCGCGAGCCTGGTGATCCTGGTGACGCCGAGCGAGAAGCAGCAGGCCAAGCTCGCGGCCGAGATCACCGACCGCGACGGGCGGATCGCCGCCGAGATCGATGCGCTCGCGAAGCGCGTCGCGGGCTCGGCGGAGGACGAGGCGCTCGTCGAGGAGGTCCGCAAGCGCTACGCGACGCAGCGCGCGGGCGTGAAGCGGATCGTCGACCTGGTGAAGGGCGGCAAGCAGTCCGAGGCGGCCTTCTCGGCCGACGAGGAGATGATCCCGATGATGGCGCCGTTCCTCGTCGCGGTCTCGAAGCTCGACACCCGTCAGTTCGAGGTGCTGCACGCGTCGGAGGAATCGGCCCGCGGCACGCTGGTCGCGCTGCGGCGCTTCGCGATCGGCGCGGGTGTCGCCGCGGCGCTGCTGTCGGTCGCGGCCGGGCTGCTGCTGGTGCGCAGCGTCGTGCGGCCGATCGGCCAGGCCGTCGAGGTGGCCGAGCGGGTCGCCGCCGGCGACCTGACCGCGAGGATCGAGGTCCGCGGCCGCGACGAGGTCGCGCAGCTGCTGGGCGCGCTCGCGAGGATGAACGGCGGGCTCGCGGACATCGTCCGGCGGGTCCGCGGCGACGCGGAGTCGATCGCGACGAACTCGCGCGAGATCGCCGAGGGCAGCAACGACCTCGCCCAGCGGACCGAGGAGGCGGCGGGACACCTGCGCGCCACCGCCGCGTCGATGGACGAGCTCGCGGTCGCGGTCCACGAGACCGCGGAGAACGCCGAGCGCGCGACCGGTCTGGCCACCGACGCGAAGCAGGCGGTGATCGGCGGCGGCGAACTGATGGGCCGCGCGGTGGGCACGATGGACGAGATCTCGGCCAGCTCGCGGCGCATCGCCGAGATCACCGGCGTGATCGACGGCATCGCGTTCCAGACGAACATCCTCGCGCTGAACGCCGCGGTCGAGGCCGCCCGCGCCGGCGAGCAGGGCCGCGGCTTCGCGGTCGTGGCCGCCGAGGTCCGCAGCCTCGCGCAGCGCTCGGCGACGGCGGCCCGGGAGGTCCGGCAGCTGATCGACGCGAGCGCCGCGCGGGTCACCGACGGCGCGGCGCTGGTCAAGGAGGCCGGCGACCGGGTCGCGGGCACGGTCGAGCGGGTGCAGCGGATGTCGGAGCTGATCGCCGAGGTCGCCGGCTCGGCGCGCCAGCAGGCGGCCGGCATCGAGGCCGTCCATGCCGCGGTGTCGCAGCTCGACCAGGTGGTCCAGCGCAACGCCGCGATGGTCGAGGAATCGACGGCCGGCACCGCGGCGCTCGACGAGCGCGCGCAGGCGCTCGTCGAGGCGGTCGGCGCGTTCCGCGTCGGCGAGACCCCCGCCGCGGCCTGACGCACCGGCCGGCGCGAGCCGGCCCGTGCGCCGGACGACCGTCAGGCCGTCGCGGCCACGCCCCGCCGTGCGAGCACGCCCACCAGGTGCGCGCGGTACTCGGCGGTGGCGTGCAGGTCGGCGTTCAGGCCGTCGGCGTCGACCTTCAGCCCCTCGAGCGACGCCGGCGACCAGGCCTTCGCGAGCGCCGCCTCGAACGCGGTCACGCGGAACGCGTTCGCCCCCGCGCCGGTGACCGCCACGCGCGCGCCCGCCGGCCCGTTCGAGACGAACACCCCCACCATCGAGAAGCGCGACGCGGGCTGCTTGAACTTGCGCCACGCGGCCTTCGCCGGGATCGGGCACGACACCTCGACGATCAGCTCGCCCGGGGCGAGCGCGGTCTCGTACAGGCCGGTGAAGAAGTCGTCGGCGGCGATCGAGCGGCGGTCGGTGCGGATCGTCGCGCCCAGGCCCAGCACGCCCGCGGGGTAGCAGGCCGCGGGGTCGGCGAGCGCGAGGCTGCCGCCGATCGTGCCGGCGCTGCGCACCGCCGGGTCGCCGATCAGCGACGCGAGCTCGGCGAGCGCGGGGATCGCGCCGCGGACGACCTCGCTCGCGGCGACCTCGGCGTGCGTGCTGCCGGCGCCGATCCTCAGCACGCCGCCGTCGAGGCGGATGCCCTTGAGCTGCGCGACGCGGTCGAGCGCGACCAGGTCGGACGGCGCCGACAGGCCCAGGCGCATCGCGGGCAGCAGCGACTGGCCGCCGCCGAGGTAGCGGCCGTCGACGGCCGCGGTCAGCGCGCCGGTCGCCTCGGCGACGGTCGCGGGTCGGTGGAACTCGAAGTCGTTCATGTCGTCAGGCTCCGTGCAGCGTGCGCCACACCGTCTCGGGCGTCAGGGGCATCTGCATCGCGTCGGCACGCTGCGCGGCGCCGGCGCGCGCCAGCGCGTCGACCACCGCGTTGACCACCGCCGGCGTCGCGCCGATGGTCCCGAGCTCGCCCACGCCCTTCACGCCGAGCGGGTTGTTGACCGAGGGGACGGACTGGTCCAGCTCGGTGCGGAACCGCGCGATCAGGTCCGCGCGCGGCAGCGCGTAGTCGGACAGCGTGCCGGTGAGCAGCTGGCCCGACTCGCGGTCGTAGATCACCTGCTCGCACAGCGCCTGGCCGATGCCCTGCACCGCACCGCCGTCGAGCTGGCCGACGACGATCATCGGGTTGACCACGCGGCCGACGTCGTTCACCGACGCGTAGGAGACGACCTCCACCTCGCCGGTGTCCGGGTCGACCTCCACCTCGCAGACGTGGCAGCCGTTCGGCCAGGTGGGCCCGGACACGGTGCTGGTGCTGTCGACGTAGACGCGCTTGGCCGGCTGCTTCGCGGCCAGCTCGAAGAGGCCGATCCGCCGGTCGGTGCCGACGATCGAGAACGTGCCGGCCTCGTACTCGATGTCCTTCGGCGAGGCCTCGAGCGCGTCGGCGGCGAGCGACTTCGCCTCGTCCACCGTGCGCTGCGACGCGACGCGGACCGCCGAGCCGCCGGTGAAGAGCGAGCGCGAGCCCGCGCTGCCGAAGCCCTGGCCGCGGTCGGTGTCGCCCTGGACGATGCGGACCTTCTCGATGGGCACGCCGAAGACGTCGACCGCGAGCTGCGCGTAGCTGGTCGCGATGCCCTGGCCCATCGCCTGCGTGGCGGTGTAGATCTCGATGAAGCCGTCGGCCGACACGTCGACCGTCACGCGCTCCTCGAACTGGTTGCCGCCGGTCCACTCGAGGAAGGTGGCGAGCCCGCGGCCGCGCAGCCTGCCGCGCGCCGTCGAGGCGGCGGCGCGCGCGTCGAAGCCCGCCCAGTCCGCGAGCGCGAGGCCCTGCTTCGCGATCTTCGGGAAGTCGCCGACGTCGTACTTCTGCGCCATCGGGTTGGTGTAGGGCATCTGCTCGGGGCGGATCATGTTCCGCAGCCGGATCTCGGCCGGATCGAGCCCGGTCTTGCGGGCCGCGGTGTCCATCAGCCGCTCGATCAGGAAGATCGCCTCGGGGCGGCCCGCGCCGCGGTAGGCGCCGACCGGCGCGGTGTGCGTCATCACCGCGCGCAGGTCGAAGTCGATCACCGGGATGTCGTAGATGCTGGTCGAGACCCAGGGACCGATCAGCAGCTGGATCAGCACGCCGGTGGTGGTCGCGTAGGCGCCGACGTTGGCGTTCGTGCGCAGCCGCAGCGCGAGCACGCGGCCGTCGGCGTCGAGCGCCATCGACGCCCGCGTCTCGCAGTCGCGGCCCGCGCGGCCGGCGAGGAACTCCTCGCCGCGCTCGGCCAGCCACTTCACCGGCTTGCCGAGCGTCTTCGCGCAGAAGCCGACGACCACGTCCTCCTGGTAGGCGCCGGTCTTCATGCCGAAGCCGCCGCCGACGTCGCCCACCACCACGCGCGCCTGGTCCTTGGCGACGCCGAGCGCGTCGGCGATGGTGTCGCGTGCGCCCGAGGGCATCTGCGACGACAGCCGCAGCGTGAGCTTGCCGGTCTCGGGGTCCGGGTAGGCGAGGATGCCGCGCGGCTCCATCGCGACCGCGGCGAGGCGCTGGTTGACGACCTCGAGCTCGACGACGTGGGCGGCCTTCGCGAACGCGGCCTCGGCGGCCTTCGCGTCGCCGTGCGGCGCGCGCGCCACCCAGTTGTCGCCCGCCTCGGGCCAGACGAGCGCGGCGCCGTCGGCGAGCGCATCGGCGATCGTGACGACGGCGGGCAGGTCCTCGTAGTCGACCATCACCGCGTCGCGCGCCTCGCGGGCGGCGTCGCGGGTCTCGGCGACGATCGCGGCGACGGCCTCGCCGACGAAGCGGACGGTGTCGGTGGCCAGCGGGAACATCGGCGCGCAGACCGAGGGCTTGCCGTCGGGCCGCGGGAACGGGCAGGGCGTGGGCATCGCCTTCACGCCGGCGGCCACGAGGTCGGCGCCGGTGTAGACGGCGACGACGCCGGGCATCGCGAGGGCGGCGGACGCGTCGATCCCCTTGATCCTCGCGTGCGCGTACGTCGAGCGCAGCAGCGCGACGTGCAGCTGGCCGGGCAGCGAGACGTCGTCGACGTACCTGCCGGTGCCGGAGACGAGGGTCGGGTCCTCGATCCGGCGGACCGCGTGGCCGCTGCCGAAGCGGCCGGCGCCGAGGCCGGGAGTGGTGGGTGCGTTCATCGGTGGGAGCCTCCGGTCGCGGTCAGGGACGCGCGCCGTCGAGCGCGGCGGCGGCCTGCCGCACCGACTCGACGATGTTCACGTAGCCGGTGCAGCGGCACAGGTTGCCTTCCAGGCCGTGGACGATCTGCGCGTCCGTGGGCTTGGGGCAGGTGGCGAGCAGCGCGGCGGTGCTCATCACCATGCCGGGCGTGCAGAAGCCGCACTGCAGGCCGTGGCACTCGACGAACGCCTTCTGGATGGGATGCAGGCCGCCGTCGGTGCCCTTCATGCCCTCGATGGTGCTGACCGCGCGGCCGTCGACCTGGACGGCGAGCGTGGCGCAGGCCTTCACGGGCTGGCCGTCGAGCAGCACGGTGCAGCAGCCGCACTGGGAGGTGTCGCACCCGACGTGGGTGCCGGTCAGGCCGAGCTGCTCGCGCAGCAGCTCGACGAGCAGGCGCCGGTTCTCGACCTCGGCCGAGGCGGGGGCGCCGTTGACGGTGAAGCGGACGGTGGGCACTGAGGCGCTCCGTTGGGAAAAGGGGGTGGGTGGATCGCGGCGATGGTAGCGCCGAACCCGCGTGCCGGGGCACGAAGCCCCGGGTGCGCGTTCCGCTCAGCCGTGGCCGCGCTTGTGCTCGATCTCGACGAAGGCCAGCTCCGCGGGGCCGGCGTTGATCACGTCGTGCTCGACGCCGGCCCGGCGCGCGTACGAGCGACCGGCCTTCAGCTCGAAG
>JBAXJZ010000016.1:0-20605 GCA_037137595.1 Burkholderiales bacterium
CCCCGGGGACCGTCGGTCAGGCGCGAGCGGCGCGACGGCGGCGCGCGGCGCCGGCGGCGAACGCGAGACCGGCCGTCAGGATCGCCCACTCGGCCGGCTCCGGCACCGGGGTCACGCCGGTGACCGAGACCTCGAGGACCATGTCGTCGTAGTCGTTGTCCAGCGAGGCGAGGCCCGAGGGGTTGACGCCGACGTCGTCGAGCAGGATGCGCGCCCGCTGGTCGCCGAGCATCGCGACCGCGAACGAGGGCATCTTCGCGGCGCCGTTGCCGCCGTTGGTCAGCAGCCCGAGCGCGGGGTCCGAGGCGGGCATGCGGAACGCGAAGTCGAGCAGGCCGGCATCGGCGACGACGGTCCGCGACAGCGTGCCGCCGGACGTCAGGTCCGAGTTCGAGAACAGGGACGTGCCGCGGTAGCTGAACGTGTTGTTCAGCAGGGCCTCGGCGTTGACCAGCCGGAAGGTGAGCTGCGCGGGGCCGGTCAGCGCGAGGCGACCGCCCCAGGTGGCCGCGCTGCCGGCGTGGTAGTCATTGAGCGGGTTCAGCGTGAACGCGCTGCCGCCGATCACGGACAGCGAGGGCAGCACCGGCTCGGCGGCGTGCGCGGCGACGGGCACGATCAGTGCGGACGCGACCGCGAGCGCGGCGAGGAGAGGACGTCGGTTCATGGTAGAGCTCCAGGTGGTGCCCGCATCCTAGGGGGACGTCCATGCGCGGCCGTGACGGCCGGGTGAACCGTCTAGTCCGTACGGCCTGCGAGCGATAGTGCGGACAGCGTCGGCGCCCCGCGCGCGGGTTCCGGACGCAGCGGCAGCACCGCCGCGCCGTCGCCGAGCAGGCGTCGCGCGAGCAGCCAGTCGAGGTCCGGGGCGAGCCGCCGGGCCGCCTGCAGCAGCGCGAGCGTCTCGGGGTCGGGTCCCTGCTCGGGCGCGTCGTCGACCACGTCGGCCAGCAGTTCGAACAGTCGCTTCATGTCTCGGCGTCGCATCGCGTCCGGTCCTCCGGTTCACCACGCTGCAACGATATCGGAGGCACCTTAGGCGGTTCTTAAGGACACCGCACGATGCACATCCTGTTGATCGAGGACGACCCGCTGATCGGCGAGGCGATCCGTGCCGGGCTGGAGCAGGACGGCTGGCGCGCCGCATGGGTCCGCAACGCCGCGGCGGCGACCCACGCGCTCGTGGATCACGGCTACACCGCTGCGGTCCTCGACCTCGGCCTGCCCGACGTCGATGGCCTCGATTGGCTGCGCGCCGTGCGCGCCCGCGGCGAGCGGCTGCCGGTGATCGTCGCGAGCGCGCGCGACGCGCTCGCCGACCGGCTCGCGGCGCTCGACACCGGCGCCGACGACTTCCTCGTCAAGCCCTTCGACCTCGACGAGCTGTCGGCACGGCTGCGCGCGATCGCGCGGCGCAGCGTCGGCCGCTCGGTCGACGCGATCGAGCACCTCGGCCTGGTGCTCGACCCGGTGACCCGCGAGACCACGCTGCGCGGCTGCGCGATCGAGCTGTCGGCGCGCGAGTTCGCCGTGCTGCACGCGCTGCTCGAGAGGCCCGGCGCGCTGCGCTCGCGGGCCGCCCTCGAGCAGCGCGTCTATGGCGCGAGCGGCGAGGTGGGCAGCAACGCGATCGAGGTCCACGTTCACGCGCTGCGGCGCAAGCTCGGTCCCGAGTCGATCGTCACCGTCCGCGGACTCGGCTACCGGATGGGGCGGCCTTGAGCTCGATCCGCCATCGGCTCCTCGCGCTGCTGCTGGGCGTGATCGCGGCGATGTCGGCCGTGCACGCGTTCGTCACCTGGCGGATCGCGCGCGACGAGGCCCGCGAGCAGTCCGACCTGCAGCTGCGGCAGGCCGCGGTGCTGGTGCTGCGCGGACGGTTCGCGCCGACCGAGCGCCCTGCCGGGCCGGCTGCGCGCTACGACCCGCGCAGCGAGCTGCTGGTCCGCGTCGAGGACGACACCTCGCGCTGGGCCTCGCATCCCGAGGCGGTGCTGCCAGCCGCGCCCGCCGACGGTTTCGCCACCGTGCGGACCACCGCGGGCCCGCTGCGCGTCTACTCGCTGCGGGTCGGCACGCGCACCGTGCGCGTCGGCCAGTACGAATGGGTCCGCGACGCGAACGCGCGCCGCGCCGCGCTGCGCAACCTCGCGCCGATGGCGGTGGTGGTGCCGGCGCTGATGCTGCTCGCGTGGGCGGTGGTGGTCCGGTCGCTGCGCCCGCTCGACGCCCTCGCGGGCCGGCTGCGCGAGCGCGCGCCCGATGACGCCGGCCCGATCGGCGAGGCGGGACTGCCGCGCGAGCTCGCGCCGGTGGCGCGCGCGCTCGACGGCCTGCTCGCACGCGTCGAGGAGATGGTCGCGATGCAGCGCGCCTTCGTGGCCGACGCCGCCCACGAGCTGCGCACGCCGGTCACCGCCCTCGCACTTCAGCTCGACCTGGTGCGCCGCACGCCGCCGGGCCCGGAGCGCGAGCAGCGCCTGCAGCGCCTCGAGGACGGCGTGTCGCGCGCCTCGCGGATGGTCTCGCAGCTGCTCGCGCTCGCCCGCAGCGACGGCGCCGGCCCCGCCGCCGACGCCGGGCCGGTCGACCTCGCCGCGGTGTGCCGCGAGGCGGCGACGGCCACCCTCGGCCTGGCGGACGCGGCCGGCTCGACGATCGAGGCCGAGCTGCCGGAGTCGCCCGGCTCCGCGCTCGTCGCGGGCGACGCGCAGCAGCTCGACTCGATGGCCAGGAACCTGATCGAGAACGCGGTCCGCCACGCGCCCGGCTGCACCGTGCGCGTCGCGCTGGCCGCGCGCGGCGACGACGTGCTGCTCGAGGTCGTCGACGACGGGCCGGGCATCCCGGCCGTGCAGCGCGTTCAGGCGCTCGAGCGCTTCTCGCGGCTGGCGGGCGCACCGGCGGGCGGCAGCGGGCTGGGCCTGGCGATCGTCCGCAGCGTCGTGCAGCGGCACGGCGGCGAGGTGGCGTTGCTCGACGGCGACGGGCGGCCTCCGCGGCCCGGTCTGCGGGTTCGCGTCAGGCTGCCGGCTTCGATGCGCGCCGCAGCCGCGCCGCGCACGCCACCGCGATGAGCGCGGCGGACCACGGCGGCAGCGGCGCCTCGCCGTCGCCCTCGGCCGAGGCCGCGGGCGAGGTCGCGGCCACCGTCGCGTCGATCCACGTCGCGTAGCTCGCCACCACCTGCCCGCCGCCGCCGGTGCCGAAGGTGCCGGGGTCGGCCGGACCGTTGGGGAACGAGAACAGGAAGGTGTTGATGCCGAAGAGCTGCGGCGGCGTGGTGTCGGCGACGAACGACGGCGAGCCCGAGTCGCCGCTCGACATGCTGGTCTCCACCGCGTTGGCGAAGCCGGTGCCGCCGAGCCGGTTGGGCTGGCCGCCGCCGTCGAAGTCGAAGTAGAAGAGCTCGGGGCGGCCCGAACCGTCGTCGTCGAGCCCGAACGCGTCGGCGTTGTTGCGGCCGGTGCGCTTCACCGCCGGGTCCGAGCCGACCCGCCCGCTGCCGTCGCCCTGCCCGCTGCCCCCGTAGCCCACCGCGACGAAGGCCGTGCCCTGAGCCGGGGTCGAGCGGGCGAGCGGATAGACCGGAACCGTGCCCGGCAGGTCCGCCGCGAGCACCACGATCGCAAGGTCGTCGTTGAGGTTCGGGTTGTTGAAGCCGACGAAGCCCGGGTGCACGACGATCGATGCGACCGCCAGGTCGAGCGGCGCGCCCGCGTTCATCCGGATGCGGACCCGCGCCGGTTCGAGGCCGGCGACGACGTGTGCGGCGGTCAGCACGTGGCGGCGCCCGATCGCGACGCCCGAGAAGGTCGCGCTGCCGTCGATCCGCACCGCGGCCACGCCCGCCCACGGCGAGGCTGCGGTGTTCGCGTCGACGCGGGCCGTCGGCGAATCCGGCGGCGCGCCTGCCATCACCGCGCGGGCCGGACCCGGTGCCGCGAACGCACAGGCGAACGCCCAGGCGGCAAGGGCGAACGCGCGTCGCGGTCCGAGCGGGCTCACGAGGTCCCCTGGACACCCAGATCGCCGATGCGCCCGAACGCGCCACCGTCGCGCAGGTCCTCGTCCCCGTCGTCGGGCTGCGGGTCGTCCGGCGTGCCGCCGCCGTCCGGCGCCAGCGGTCGGGCGGAGTCGAGCAGCCTGTAGCCCATGCCGCGGACCGTGTCGATCATGCCGTCCGCGCCCACCGGCTGCAGCAGCGCCCGCAGCCGGCGGACGTGCACGTCGATCACCCGCTCGTGGACCGATTCGGAGTCGCAGACGCGACGCACGAGCTGCGAGCGCGTGAAGACCCGGCCCGGGGCGGCCATCAGGCAGGCGAGCAGTCCCGCTTCGGTCCGGCGCAGCGCGAGCGGCACGCCGTCGAAGCTGACCCGGTGGGTCTCCTCGTCGTACTCGAGCGGGCCGACCCGGCGGGCCGAGCGCTCGCGCGGCGCGGGTGCCGGCTGTTCGCAGCGACGCAGCAGCGCGAGGATGCGCCGCTCGAGCTCGCGCGGCGAGGCCGGCTTGTGGACGAAGTCGTCGGCGCCGGCGTCGAGCGTGAGCGCCACGTCGATGTCCGTCGACCGCGTGCCGAGGACGATCAGCGGCAGGGTGTGCGTCGCCGGAAACGAACGCAGCAGCTTCAGGTACTGCATGCCCGAGCGGTCCGGCAGCGTCGCGCTCAGCAGCACCACCACGATCTCCTGCGTCCGCAGCAGCTCGTCGGCCTCCTCGCACGAGGTGGTCGCGAGAACCGACAGCCCGTGGGGGCCGAGCTGCGCGGACAGCGGCCCGGCCAGCTCGGTGAACGCATCGATCAGCAGGACGTGCATGGCATCCGCCCGGTCGCCGAGGGATCCGGGTCGGCGCGGTCCGGTGGCCCGCCGCGTCGCGCCGCGCGCCGCACCGTCGGCATCGCCGGGCTGCGCATCGGGGAGGGACTCGCGATCGTCATGGGCACGGACCCCATCCTGGGCCCGGTCGATGAACGGTCGGGCGCCGTCCGTCTCCTCGCGCTGGATCGAACGGATCACCGCGTCAGTCCGATCGTTGCGTACCGTCACGCCGCGAGCGGGACCGGTCGTCCGCCCGCGTCGACGAGCCGCGCGTAGAGCCCGCGCAGCTGCGCGTCCAGCCGCGTCATCGCGAAGTGCTCCGCCCAGCGTTCGCGGCCGCGCCGTCCCATCTCGCGCAGCGTGTCGTCGGAGGGCTCGAGCAGCGCTCGGGCCAGCGCCTCGGACGAGCCCGGCTCGACCAGCAGGCCGGTGATGCCGTCGTCGACCACTTCCGGCAGTCCACCCACGCGCGCCGCGACCACCGCGCGGCCGGCGCGCATCGCCTCGACCGCGACCAGGCCGAAGCCTTCCCAGCGCGACGGCACCACGACCACGTCGGCCGACTCGTAGTAGGCCTGCAGCGCATCGCGGTCGAGCCAGCCCGTCGCCCCGACGTTCGGCGGCAGGTCGCCGAGCGACTGCGCGGCGACCACCGGGCTGCCCGCCAGCCACGCGAAGCCCGCGTCGCCGATCCCGCCCATCGCCTCCACCAGCAGGTCCACGCCCTTCTGCCGATCGAAGCGGCCGACGAAGAGGATCCGCCGACGTCCCGCGGGCCAGTCGACCCGGCGCGCGGCGCTCGGCGCCGGGCCGATCGCGTTGGGCAGCGTGAGCAGCCGCGCCGGATCGAGGCCGCGCGCGATCGCGCTGCGCCGATCGTGCTCGGAGATGCAGACGATCGCGTCGGCCGCCGGCGCGAGCACGCGCTCGACCGCGGCCGCGGCGGCGAGCGACCACGCGGGCGCGCGCCGGTCGAACGCCCAGCCGTGTGCGCAGTAGACCAGCCGCGACGGATGCAGCGCGAGACGGTGTGCCGCACGCACCGCCACGCCCGCGAAGGTGCCGTGGACGTGGACCACGTCCGGGCGCAGCGCGGCGTGCGCACGCAGGTAGGCGCGTGCCAGGACCGGGACGCGGGCGGCCCGCGCGCGGCGGTCGTCGAAGGTCCGCAGGTCGAGCCCCGCGCACGCGCGCAGCTCGCCCGACTGGCTGTCCGGCACGAGCAGGTGCACCCGGTCCGCACCGAGCGCGGCCGCCTGCGGCGGGACGATCTCCTGCAGGTACGAGGCGGTGCCGCCGCGCAGCGTCTCGGTGACGTGCAGGACGCGCGGCGCGGTCATCGCGTGGGCACCGCCCGCGGGGCGGCGGCGGCGGCGCCGGCCGGGTGCCGCGCGAGCGCACCGACCAGCGTCCGGGCCGTGCGCTCCCAGGTGAAGCCCGCGGCGCGCTGCAGCCCGGCCTCGCGCAGCCGCATCCGCAGCGCCGCGTCGCCCACCACCGACTGGATCGCGGCGCGCAGCGCGGCCGCGTCGTCGGCATCGACCCGCAGTGCGGCGTCGCCGCAGGTCTCCGGGACCGCGGCCGCCGACGAGGCGATCACCGGACAGCCACAGGCCATCGCCTCGAGCGGCGGCAGCCCGAAGCCCTCGTAGCGCGACGGGAAGACGAAGCAGGCCGCCGCGCCGTAGAGCGCGCGCAGCTGCGCGTCGCTGACGTAGCCGAGCGCGCGCACGCCGGGCGGCAGCGCCAGGCCCGCGTCGCTGAAGACCGTGGGCAGGCTGCCGCCGGCGAGCACCAGCTCGACGGGCAGCGGCCCGTCGAGCGCCGCGGCGCGCAGCAGCGTGGCGAGGTTCTTGTGGGGCGCGAGGTTGCCCACCGCGAGCACGAAGCGGCCCGGCTGCAGCCCCGCGCGGTCGAGCACCGATCGGTCCGGCGTCTCGCGCAGCACGTGTTCCGCGCCTTCGGGGAGCACCGAGATGCGCGAGGCGTCGAGACCCCAGACCGCCGCGAGCTCGCCGCGCGAGAACTCCGAGACGGTGAGCACGTGCGACGCGCGCCGGCCCAGTCGGGGCATCAGCGCCGCGTAGACCGTGCGGAACGCCGGCGTGAACGCCTGCGGCACGCGCACCGTGGCCGCGTCGTGGATCACCACCGCCTGCTCGCGCAGCGCGAGCGGCGCGGTGTTGCACAGGTTCAGCAGCAGGCGGCCGCGGACCCGCCAGGGCAGCTCGAGCTGCTCCCAGGCCTGGCCCTTCAGGCGGCCGAAGCGCTCGACGGCGACGTGCCGCAGGCCGTCGGGCGGCACGGCGTCGGTCGGCACGAGCAGCGCGACGCGCGTGCCGCGCAGCGCGGCGTCGCCGGCGGCGAGCAGCGCGTCGAGCGCGCGGATCGTCTCCAGGGCGAAGCGGTCCACGCCGGAGGGGCGGCGGCGGAGGAAGCGGCCGTTGATCGCGAGGTCGATCATCCGGGCAGTGTCATTCCAGAGCAGGGCAGCTCGATGACGTGTGGGTCATGCGAGGAACGTTCGGGCTAACCATCACCCGCATCCGTTGATCCACCAGACGCCGTCGATGTCGCCCGGCGATCCGTCGGGTGGTCTTCCGGCACGCCTAAACGCCGAACCACATCCTGTAGTCGATCGCGTAGTCGATCTCGCGGATCCGATCCCGGATCCGCCGGGCGGGAACGCCGCCGACGATCTCGTAGGGAGGGACCGACCGGGTCACGACGCTGCCGGGATACACCACCGCTCCTTCGCCGATCACTACGCCGGGCATCACCGTCACACCGGGGAACAGCCAGGCGTTGTCGTGGATCTCGACCGGCGCACCCTTCGGGCCGCATCGGGGATCATCGATGTCGTGACCCAGGGTATAGATCCGGACGTCGTGGGAGATGTTGACGTTCGATCCGATCCTCACGCCACATCGATTGTCGATCCGGCAGCCGCGGTTGATCGTCACGTGGTCGCCTACGGACAGCTTTCGCCACGGGTCGTACCACCGGATCCCGGGGTGGATCGCGACGACACGTCCGATCCGATTCCCCATCAGCCGCAGAAGGACCGCGCGAAGGGTGAACGTCGGTGTCAGGTTGATCGCCAGCCCGGCGAGCCAGGAGACGATCAGCCGCAGCTGGGTCGAGTTCCTCATGCCCGTCTCCACGTCATCGCCGACTGGACGGCGACGGTCCGCCGCCAGCGTCGCGTCGTATCGAGCAGATCGCCCGCGACTCGCGGCAGTCGATCGCGCGGCCGCATGAGGGACGTGTCGATGCGGGGTCCATGGCCCCGGGGCACGGGAAGCGGCAGCCTCCCCCCGAGCGCTTCGTCGATGAGCGTCATGTACCCGTCCGCCATCGACTGTGCCGAGTACGCCGACTGGATACGGGATCTGGCCGCCCTCCTCATCGTCTCCAGGGCATCCGGCGCGCTCCGCAGCCGCGCAAGTGCCGCGGAGAACCCCCGTACGTCACGCGGGGGCACGAGGACGCCGTCGATTCCGTCGCGAACGACGGCGCTCGTGATGCCGGCGAGCAGGCTGGCCACCGGTACGCAGCCATGGGCCATCGCCTCGAGCAGCGCGATCGGCAGCCCCTCATAGAACGACGGCATCAGCAGCGCGTCGGCGTCCGCCATCAGCCGGAGGGCTTCGTCCGGCCGAAGCGGCCCGACGAGATTCACACGACCGGCGAGGCCGGACCGGTCGATCTCGCGCACCAGGGCGTCGCGATCCGGTCCGTCACCGGCAACGGTCAAGCGGACGTCGCAACCCGCATCGACGCAGCCCGACACGATCGCCGGCAGATGCAGCACGCCCTTCTGGTGGTGGTACAGGCGCCCGACGAACGCGACGTGCAGGGGTCTGGACGCGTCGAGAGGCGGGCGGGCCGGAAGATCGTCCGGCGTGTCCACGCCGTTGGCGATCAGCCGCACCGGCCGCCGGGCGCCGACTCTCTCGGCCGCGCCGCTTCGCAACTGCTCCCCGACTGCCACGAGCGCGTTCCACCGATCGGCGTTGGAGCATGCGACGTCGTAGACCCAGGCGTCGTGGTTGTGGACGACCGGCAGCACCGCCACCCGGTCATCCAGCATCGCGAGCGCTGCCTGGGCGGCCACCGAGTGGTTCACGATCACCGCGTCGAATCGAGACGCCCCGAGGAACGTACCGACGACCTGCGCGTGCCGCATCGTCGAACGGCCCGCGGGCTGGAAGAGCGGCGTGACATCGACGCCCAGATCCTGCAGCCGACCGTGCCAGACGCCACGCCGCAGGGTGGTCACGAGCGTCACCTTCGCTCCGGATGCGAGCAGGCGACCGACGAGCCGGAAAAGGGTGGTTTCCATGCCGCCCATCTCGATCGCGGGCGCGACAACGGCGATCTTCATGCGTGCCGGCCCTCACCGAACGGCATGGACCCACAGCCCCATAGGTTCGGAGCGGACGCCGCCGAGACGTCGTCGCACCCATCCGAGCGTCGGCGCGAGGCGCTGGGGGAACGGATCCGTCTCCACTACCCCAGCCAAGAACGAGCGGAACCCCGCTGCGGACGCCAGCGATCGGACGGATTCGAGCGTGTGGAAGCCGAGGTGGACGGGCGGCACCCAGTCCGCCCGCGACGATTGCCTGACCGTCGGACAGTCCCAGTTCGGCACAGTGAAGAAGACCGACCCGCCCATGCGCACCCGACCTTTCATCTGCACGAGGAGCGCGACCGGATCGGCGAGATGCTCGAGCACCTCGAACGAGGTGACCACGTCGAACTCGGCGAGTTCCATCGGCAGTTGTTCGAGCCGGCCGCAGTGCAGCGGGAACCGTGCGTGCTTGCGGCCGACCGATACCGCTTCCGGCGACACGTCGATCCCGACGACGTTCCAGCCGGCATCCGACGCCGCGTGGCAGAACCGCCCGACGCCGCAGCCGACGTCGAGCAGCCTCGCCCCCGGCCTCACCTCGAGGCGATCGAAGAACGCACGATAGGTCGCCATGTCGCGAAAGGCCTTCCGGGCCTTCGCGTCACCGATCGGGTCGACCTGCGACTCGACGTACTCCTCGGTCGTATAGACCTCGCGATAGTCGACGGGCACGTCGAATGCGGTCGGGGCGAACCGATACCCGCACGACATGCATCGACTCAGCGTGTACCCGTTCAGCGTCGACGGATCCGCGACGGTCGCGCGCGAACAGACCGGACAGGCATATCCGGGGTTCGCTGAGCCCGAAGTCGGCACCTTCACGCCGGGAGCGATCACTGCGGTTGGATTGATCGTGGGGTTCGGGGGCATGGTCAAGCCTCGGGGGCGATCTCAAGAAATGACGAGTAGGCGTCGACACACGCCTGCCATCCGAACGCGGCCACGGCGGCGTGACGATCGGCGCCCGCGTCGTCCGACGATCGGCGGTTCAGCGCGCGAAGGATCGTCGGCCCGATCTCCGCGTCGTCGTCGAACGCATGGACGCCTCGCATCGTCGCGGAGACCCAGTCGACGAACGGGGAGCGTCTCGCGACGACCAGCGGTACGCGCCCGGCCGCTTCGAAGAATGCACCGCTCACGAGCATCGTTCCCGGTCGATGGGGGAGGATGAGGATGTCCGTCGCATCGAGCCGCTCGGAGAGCTCGGCGTTGGCGAGGAACCGCGCGTCGATGCCGACGACGGCCTGAAGGCCGCGCCGCTCGACGATCGCACGCAAGGAGGCGACGTACTCGGGCTGTCCGTATCCAGCGATGTCTAGCCTCAGGTGCGCCGGCCAGTGTTCGAGTATGCCTTCGATCCCCTTGTAGGGCCTGATCGCGCCCAGGATCGAGCACGCGGGCGATCCGGCATCGATCGCGCGGGCCGTGCGCACGACGTCGCACTGCACGGCGCCGGCCCGGTTCCAGTAGAGGGGATGCGGCAGATAGGTCGCGCCGTACCGTTCGGCGTAGACGGGCGCGTGAACCACCCTTCGATCGCATAGACGGCCGAAGCACCCGATCAGCCACTCCGACACCTTGCGCTGGATTCCCGACGTGTCGTGGACCGCATGATCGTGGACGAAGTAGATGCTGGGAGCGCGAGCAAGGGCGGCGATCATCGCGAACGCGCCCCATTCGACCCAGCCGCGGAGGCGGAACCGGACGGCTCCGGCGCCGAAGCGGAAAGGACGCAGTTCCGGCCAATGGAAGATGACGACGTTCCGCCGCTCCAAGAGATGCCGCCACCCCCCGAGGACGAGTGCCCCGATGGAAAGAGGACGAACCTCGAAGCCGAGCCGCTGCAGCAACCCGCGCTGGATCTAGATGTACGCGTTCGACCCGTTGGGCATGGGTGAAACGAGCGCGATGCGGTTCGCGGCAGCGCGGCGCGACACTCCCGAGGCGGTTATCTCGGTCATGGCCGGCGCAATTCGGCGAAAAGCCCGCTTCGGACCAGGTGGCCGGCGACGATCGCGATCGTGATCGCGAAAGCGATCGATCGAGCGATCGCCGCACCTACGCCGCCGAATGCGGGGACGAGCAGCAGCAGGGCGGTCAGACCGGCGACCGTCCCGATGATCAGCCCCATCGCGACGATGCGGTCACGGTGCAGGGCGATGAGCACGTAGACATTCAGGGCGTGCGCCAACAGCATCAGCAAGAATGCCGGTGCGAACGCGGCGAGGATCACTGCGCTCGGTCCGAACGCCGCGCCGAACACGATCGGCATGACCAGATCCCCCGCTGTCGAGGCGACCAGGGCGGCGCAGGCGCCCAGAGCGGCGAGCGCGGCGATCGACCGACGCATGAGGCGCAGCGCCCCGGACCGATCGTTCGAACCGAGCCGACCGGCGATCGCGGGCAGCATCACCTGATCGAACGGCTGGGTCATCGCGATGACCAGCGAGAAGATCCGCTCCGCTGCACCGTAGTACGCGACCTCGCTGGGGGACGCATACAGCCCGACCACGAGGCCGGACGCATGGGCCGCGATCATCGCGATGCCGCCGGCACCGAACAGTGCCGCGGATTCGCTCATCAGGGCCAGGCCTTGGCCGGGGCGTCCGACGTTCCAGCCCAGGTCGCGAAGCACGGCGACCGACGCGACGGCAAGGGCCACGATGTTCGCGACGAGGAGTCCGGTCAGCGCCCACACCGCATCGGCGGGCCCGCTGACCAGAATGACCACGAGGGCACAGCCCAGCATCAGGTTGCACACCTCGATGGCGGCCATCTCCCTGTAGCGGCCCCGTCCCTGAAAGAACCAGCCGAAGTTGCAGGCCGAGACGATGCCGTTCAGCGTGGCGAGGATGCCCAAGGCGGGTTCCGCGCGAAGGATCGGGACGGCGACAGTCAGCCCCGCGCCGATGATCAGCGCGATCGAACCCGTCAGCATCCGCCCGTGGACCTGTCGGCCGAACTCCGCCACGTGGGCGCGACGGTCACGGGACGATGCGACGATCCGAGTCCCCGCGGCCGAGAAGCCCCAGTTGGCAATGATCCACACCACCATCTGGACCGATATCGCCGTGACGAGCTGCCCGTACCCGTCGGGACCGAGCACCCGGCCATAGAACGGCACGAGCACGAGCAGGCCGAGATAGCGGCAGACATGCGTGGCGACCGTCCAGCCGAGCGCCGTCCGCAGTCCCATCGCCTTCGCGGAGCGGTTCGGTGTCGTCGAGGGCAACGGACCGTCGTCGCGACCTGCGGCCACGGATCGATTCATCGCCTCGCCGCCGTCCGGCCGTTCGTCGCGCTCGGGCATCGATCGCCGTTCATGCCCAACCGGCCCTCGTCATCGCCTTCAGCAGCGGCCGGGACAGCCCTCGAGGCGGCAGTCCGAGCGCAGTCAGCCAGCCCAGGTAGGCCAGCTTCTTCTTCAACGGGTAAGGCGCCCAGCCTGCCACCGAGCGGACGATGGTCCCGAGTCCGAGCGTGCACCCGAAGAGCTGGTCGGGAACGGTCGCGGGGTCGGCAGCGGTGAGCCGCGCCAGGGTCCATGACCGCAAGAGTGCGGGCGGCGGAAGCTCGGGCACCTCGCGACGGACCAGACCCCTCCGGGAGAGTTCACGCGCGATCGCGAGCGACGTCAAGGTCAGATTGCTCACGCTTCGAACCGGGTCGGAGTTCGCATTGCCGATCACCAGCGGCAGATCGCCCGAATCGGCGTGAACCCTGTAGCGGCCACCTGGACTCGGCAGCGAGACGACCTGCCCGAAGAACGGCGCGAGCAAGATCGGCCAAGCGTCGGCGCCATAGCGGAACATCGGAACCGGCCGGATGGGCATCACCTGCTCGAGAAACGCCCTCGAGTACACGTTCCCCGATCCGGGCGGCGACGCGTAGGAGCCGAATCGTTCGAAAGACTCGCGACATCCGACGTCCTGGATCTGCGGCGGATGCAACCGTCCGGTGCGCCGGCCCTCGCGGTCGACGACCTCCAGTCGATACTGCACCTTGACGACGCCCGGAGTGAACGCCGCGACCGCGTCCGAGACGACGTGCGGATCCAGGAGGTCGTCGGAATCCAGGAACAGCACGAAGTCGCCGCGCGCCGCCTTGAACCCGGTGTTGTACGCGGCCGCCTGCCCGCCGTTGCGCCGGGCGATCACCCGAAGGCGCGGATCCAGGATCGTCGCGAGCCGCGACAGCGAGTCGTCCGTAGAGCCATCGTCAACCACGACGACCTCGATCGAGCGCCAGGTCTGATCCAGCGCGGATCGAACGGCCTCCGAAACGAAGGAGCCGTAGTTGTAGTTGTTGACGAGAATCGACACCAGCGGTGGGTGTTCAGCGTGCATGGTGGCGAACCGAGGAGTGGGCACCCGAGTGTCGGCACCCGCGGTGTCAGTTCGGTTAAGGCGCCGTCCGAGTGGCGCGAGATCGCACCCCGTTACTGAGCCGATCGGCCCAAGCGCTCCGCGCGATCACCGCTGGGGCACCATGCAACGAACCGGACCCGCGCCGTGCGGGAACTGCAACGATTCCGACGGCCTTGCGTCGCGCGGCTCGCAGGCGTCGGATCGGATCGGGAGCGAGGACGTCAACGCGTATGGCGGCTGCGCGCAGCCGGACGATCCGTGAACGAAACGGGTGCCCGAGACCGTGATGCCGGTCCAGCTGCGATCGACGGGGCCGATGATGTTCAAGGTCGCGTTAGGCGAGCAGGCCGCATCGTCCGCAGCCGATCGGACGATCACGTTGCCGTCGAACTCCAGCCATCCGCTCGCTCCCTCCGGGCAGTGGGTATCCGTCGCGGTCGCGAGGACGACCGTCCCCGCCCCGCCGTGGACCTCGTTTCCGATGATGCGGATGCGGCCCGCCGTCCCCGTGATCAGCAGCGGCAGCGAGTCGCTCCCCCGGATCGAGTTCGCCTCCATGTCGACGTCGCGGCTTCCGCATCCGATCGTCCAGCCGCGCCATCCGGCGGCGTCGACCGTGTTCCGTCTCAGAACGACATCCTCGATCCGGCGCCAGGACGCCCCCGCGTCGGCCCAGAGCAGGACGCCGGCATGGGGCACCGTGCCGACGCGAGGTCGCTCGATCACGTTGTCCTCGACGACGACGCGGCTGACGCCGGCGGTGTCATAGTGCGCTTCGGCCGCGAGCAGCAGACCGGCGGCGTTGGTGTCGACGATCCGGTTGCGGCGGATGCGCACGTCCGTGCCGCCGACCACGGTGATCCCTCGACCCCAGAGCCGGTTCCGGCCGACGTCGTTGTCGACGATGTCCGCGTCCCTGACCGGATCGATCGGTCGGCCCGCCCAGCGCCGGTAGGAGACCAGCGCAATCGCGTCATCGTGCGTCCGGCGGACCAGGTTGCCCGCGACCCGTACCGAACGGCTCCCGTGCGTGAAGTGCAGACCGTCGGAGAGCGTTCCGTTGACGCGATTCCCGATCACCAACGGCAGTGCCGTCCCGAGCGCGATGAGCGCCGTCTCCTCGGTCGGTCCGAGTTCACTGTCGGCCACGATCGCTCCAACGGCGGTCTGGAGCAGATTCACCGCGGCCCGGGTCGGATCGCTGCTGCGCGACTTCGGATCGGCCGTCAACAGGCGCATGCGGGACAGCGTCGGGGCGCTGCCCGAGAGACGCACGGCGCTCCGGTCCCGATGGGCAGCGACGAGGACGGAACCGTGACCGGCTCCGATCAGATGGTCGCCCCCTCGGATCTCGATCAGATCGCGGGCAGAGGACGGAGCGATCCTGTAGACGCCGGGCGGCAAATAGACCGATCGGCGAACGGGTCCGCTGCGGGACTCGGCCAGCGCCCGGCGCACTGCGGGCCCGTCATCGCCGATGCCATCGCCCGCCGCGTCGAAACGGCGAACGTCGAGCGCGTCTGCCGGCACCGTACCCAGCGTGATCGCGCCGACCGAGTCCCCGGGCTTGTCCAGTCCGATCCACAGTCGCTCGACGACCCCGCCCGTGCCCGTTGCCTCGAGACGATGCGCCGGAGAGCGCTCGGCTTGCGCGACGATGGCGCCGCTGGATCGGTCCCACTCGAAGGTCACCCGGACGGGTTCACCGGCGGATGCGACGCGAGCATCGATCGGCACCGAATCGCCCCCCGCGCCGTCCGCAACCTCCCCGCTCGCCGAGACGATCCGCTCGCGCCAGCCGAGCCGGACCAGACTGCCGCCGGACTCGCCGGCGGGCTCCACTCGGAAGGAGACGCCGCGGCCCGACGCGTCGAGCAGGTCGACGGACGTTCACCCGTCATCGGTCACCCGCGCCGCGAACGAGACCACCACGACGGGGGCGTCGGCCGCCGACGCGACGAACAGGGTGCCGACCCGCTCGATCCGGGTCTCCGGTTGCTGCGCCTGCCAGACCGGCAGGTCGCCCGACTCGACGAGGCGCGACTGGCCCGCGAGGTCGCGCCAACGGGCGCGCAGGGACGTGATCGGCCCGATCAGCAGGTCACGCAACGGAGTGTGTGCGTTCGCTCGCGGCCCTCCGTGTCTCAGCGGCCCGCTCGAGATCGACGTCCGGCCGGTCGCACTCAGTCGGACGGCGGTCACGGCGGTCAGCCGACTCGGCTGCGAGATGTCCGGCGTCGCGCCCGGTCGACCGACCGTAAGCCGCCGGGAGATCGGGTCCCAGCCCAGGAGCAGGCGCGTTGGCTGCGCGCCGGGTCCGATCGGGATGTCGGCGGCGACCGGGACGATGGTTCCGTCCTCGTCCTCGACGGTCACCGCCAGCATCGCGACGCCGACGTCCGAGCGCACGTCGATGTCGAGGGTCATTCCGTGGCGAAGCGGCTCGGACGGCCGCAGCACCAACAGGTGGCCGTCCGACGACGGCGCCCCCGCCACACCCCTCGTCTCGGGACGCGCACTGCGCCCTGGGTGCTCCGCATACGCGGCGTCCGGGAGCAGCATCGCGGCACAGGCGATCCCGGCGACGAGCCCACGCGCAGAGGCGCGTGCAGGGACGCGATAACGCCCTGCCTCAGCCCCGCTTCGCGCCATCGATCGCGTCGGCGCTGGCGAGTATCAGCGAGTAGTACCGATCCTCGACCCGCTCGATCGGAGAGATCCAGACATCGGCCCCGCGGATTGCCGTACCGAGCCAGCGCATCAGACCGCGTCCGCCGTGGTGCCGGCGCTCCACCGCGTAGAAGTGCCGGTATCCGAGCCCCGCGAGCTGCGAACGAACCGCCTCGCCCCCCCGCTCGCCGCCGGCCGTCGACGATTCGAAGAGCACGAACGGTCGGTGTTCCGCGAGCACGCCTCGCAAGCCGTCGATCACATCCGTCTCGAATCCTTCGACGTCGATCTTGACCAATGCGACCGGACGAGTCGGCGGATGGCTCGAGAGGTATGCATCACCGCGCCGCACCGGCAGCGAGTGGGTCGCCTCGACGGTCGATCCCCGGGTGAGGAACGAGGACGAACCCAGGTTGCCCTCGATCGCCTCCGAGAACGGCAGGTCCGCGTCCTCGCGTCCGAGCCCGACCGGATGGATGACGATGTTCTGCGCCCGGTTCACGAGCCGGTTCGCGTGGAGAAGATGCACGAACGTCGGGCTCGGCTCGAAGGCGTGCACCTCGGCGAACTTCTTCGAGAGGAAGCACGCATGGTTTCCGATGTTCGCGCCGACATCGAGGGCCGCGGTCTCCGCGAACCGGGCCCGCCACGGTTCGAGCACGCCGTCGAAGAGCGCCGTCAGGAGATCGCGCTCATACAGCCCCCCTGTCGCGATCGACAGGCCGATGTGGTCCTCGGGCATGCAGAACAGCCTGGGCTCGCCGGGCGAGCGCGATCGCGACCGATGGGCCGAAACCAGCCTGCGCAGCAGGAATTCCTTGGCCACCCTACCGCGGTCGACCCGGAGAACGGGCTGCATCGTCACGCCATCTCGGCTCATGCGACCTCCGTCATGGCCGTACCGATCCGGGCGGGCGGCGATTCGTCCCGCCTCGTCGGATCGGTCTGTCGCCGCCGTGACAGCAGGATCGCCAGCACCGTCGAGAGCACGAGCAGGAATGCCCTCGAATTGCCGAGGTACCAGATCCTCAGGAATTCGATGAGCGTCATGAACATCAGCGGATAGACCAGTCCCATGACGTTTCCGCGATCCAGGAATGCACGGAAGCTGCTCTGCGCGAGCAGTCCGACGAACGCGCACGCCGCCAGCGCGACCGGAACGCCCATCTCGTAGAACAGGATGAAGACGCCCGAGAGGTTATTGAACTCCGGATCGGCGTAGCGCTCGAGGTAGAAATTGGGCTCGGGCTGCATCAGGTACCGGAAGACCGGGCCGAGCAGGATCGGGAACTTGTGCAGCCAGTCGAGGGTCTGCTCGAAGCGATAGGTCGGCCAGTCGAGTACCGTCAGCAGACCGGCTCCGGTGTTCAGTGCCTGCGCGTAATAGTTGAGCAGCCGCTGCAGGATGTAGCCCCAGAAGGAGTTCTCCCGATCGGCGACGCTGACCCAGGCACGGAAGTACTCGCCCGCCGCGAACAGCACGACGACCGTCACCACGGCGATGACGGGAAATATGCCGCGAAGCCGGCGGACCGAACCGCCCCTCGCCGACGGCGCATGCGCGATCCACACCAGCACGAACGCGACCCCGATCTCGATCAGGGCGAGCCGTTCGGCCCACGCGAACACCCGGAACAGCGTGAACGCCACGATCACCCAGGTGAGCAGCTTCATCGCGCGAGGCACCGGCCGGCGCCCCGCCACCCAGATCCGGTGGCACAGCAGCACGGTGTAGGCGAGCGACAGCGACGCGAAGCTCGCCAGGCCCGCGGTGCGGTCGAGGTTGCGCCGCAGCTCGTAGCTGATCGCGCCGCCCGACTTGAGCAGGCTCCACAGGTAGGACGGCGATGCGATCAGGTCCTTGAACCAGTAGACGTAGCCCACGACCGCGGCGATGCCCACGCCGTAGACGAACCAGTCGGGGACCTCGAGGTCGCGGAAGCGCTCGTTGCGCAGCGCCAGCAGGTTGACCGGCAGCAGCGTGCCGTAGAGCAGCGCACCGAGCCCCGCGAGTCCGATCAGGAAGGCCTCGCCGGTGAAGAAGTAGTAGCCCTTCGCGGTGGTGAGCGTGACGCCGAACACCTCCACGGACGCCCAGGTCAGCAGGTAGATCGGGATCAGCACGAAGGCGACGAGGCACCTCGGGCTCATCCACCACGGCGCAGAAGCCTGCGGCGGCACGTTCATCGCCCCCCCGCCATCGCCAGCCGCTGCGACTCCCTGGGCACCAGCACCGAACGCTGCGCCTCGGGCACCGCGGCGACGAGATCCGCGAGGAATCGCCGCTGCAGCTCGAGCGACGCCTCGACCTGGGTGGGCCCGCGCAGCGCCTGCGAGGTGCGCACGAGGATGCCGTCGGGGATCCGGCCGGCCATGCCCTCGCGCAGGATGTACCAGCGGGTGCGCCACGCGCTGGTCGACAGCGTGTCGCCGATCCGTACCCAGTAGATCACCGGCTCCACGCGGCGGTTCGACGCGGTGAGCAGCGTGGTGCCGCGCACGCTGCCGTCGCCCAGACCATCGAGGGGCCGGGTCGATTCGATGCGGAAGCCCTGCGCCACGTAGCAGAGCTCGGGGCGGTGGATCTTCACCTCCTGGCGCTGCTGGCGCCCCCAGGCGAGCGCGAGCATCACCGCCTGGCCCTGCGGATTGCGGTAGGTGCGCATCAGCACCTGGTCGTAGGGCCGCTGGTTCGCGCCCTCCTCGCCGTCGCGCTTGACGGCGAGGTCCACCTGCGAGACCGCGTTGGGCACGTAGGTCCAGTCGCCGAACTGCTTGGGCACCATCGACTCGAGGTCCACCGCGCCCTGCGGGCTCATCGACACGGTGGGCGCGAGCAGTTCGCCCAGCCCCACGGCGGCGAGCATCGCGAGGCCCCAGCCCCAGGAGAGCAGACGCAGTCGGTTCACGGCCGGGCCTCCGCGGTGCGGGTGCCGGCCACCCGGCCGACGAGACGGCCTGCGGCGCCGAACAGGGCGTCGAGACCGAAGAACAGGGCGAACGCCAGCACGATCTCGAGGTATCCCGCCCAGTCGTGGAAGCGCTGGCCGGCGATGTCGCCGAACTCGAAGGTCACCCACATCAGCAGGCAGACGCGGACGATGTTCGCGACGAACGCGATCGGCAGCACCAGCGAGAGCAGCGCGAGGTTGTGAAGCCTGCTGGCGTGGCCGGCGGTGTGCACGTAGACGAGGCCGACGCCGGTGAGCGAGATCATCGAGTTGAGCCCCGAGCAGGCGTCGGCGATCAGCAGCTGGTACGGGCCGACGGTGAGCACGACGCCGGTCCGCGCCACCGGGAAGCCCAGCGTGTACATGATCCACTCGGCGGCGACCGAGACCTGCTGCTTCAGCGGCACCAGGATCGCGTCGAGCAGCGAGCCGGGGATCGGCACGACGAAGACGAGGAAGAGCAGCGGGAACCACGCGGCCCGCAGGCCGGCGACGCCGCGCAGGCCGAGCACCATCCCCGCCAGCACCGGCACCATCGAGCCGACCTCGAGCTGGGGGAAGTCCTGCGAGCGGCCGATCGCGTAGAGCGCGAGGCCGAACGCGAGCAGCACCGAGCCCGCGACGGGCAGCGCACCGCGATCCGACGCGCCGAGCAGGCGATCGCGGACGCGCCACAGCAGCCAGGCGCTGATCGCGAGGATCATCGGGCCGGCCGAGCCGCGCTCGTTCGCCCAGTAGACGCGCGAGACGTCCAGGAAGGTGGGGACGTACATCGCGAGCAGGCCGACCGCGACCGGCAGCACGGCGACGACGGGGACCGACGGCTGTCGGATCGCGGCGATGGAGCCCATGCTCACCTCTCGTTGTAGACGACGCCCACGGCGGGCCGGCCGAGTTCGGCCAGCCTCGCGGCGAGTTCGCGCAGCGCGGACAGGCGGGTCCGGTCGCGGCGCGCGACGATCAGTACCGCGTCCGCCGCCGCCGCGGCGAACACGTAGTCGGACACCGGCCCGGCCGCCGGCGTGTCGAGGATCACGGTGTCGCTGCCGGCGGCGATGGACTGCACCATCCGGCCGAACGACTCGTGCGACAGCAGCTCCTGCGGATTGGCGGGCCGGCTGCCGGCGCACAGCACGTCGAGGTGCGGCACCGCGGGCACGGCATGCAGCAGCGGCTCGTCGCTGCGCCCGGCGAGCGCGCTCACCAGACCGTCGCGGCCATCGACGCCGAACAGGCGGTGCTGACGCGGCGCACGCAGGTCGGCGTCGACGAGCACGGTCCGCCGCCCACGCTGCGCGAAGCTCGCCGCGAGATTGGCCGCGAGCCAGCTGCGGCCCTCGGCGGCGGCCGGGCTCACCAGCGCGATCACGCGGCCGCGGC
>JBAXJZ010000017.1:0-20240 GCA_037137595.1 Burkholderiales bacterium
GCCGGGCCGCCGCCGGCCGCCGGACCCGTCCCGGTCGGCGCGGCGCGGCGCACGGATTCCGGAAGGCCCGCGGCGCGCGAACGGAACGCCCGCGCCTCATGTGCTCATGCCGGGCCCGACGTTGCCTGCGCCGTGCGCCGCGCGGTACCGTGTCCGGCGACCGGGCCGCCACCGCCCCGCCGGCGGGGCCGTCGCCCGTCGCCATCACAGGGAGTCAAGACATGAAGGCCCGCAGCATCCTCGACACCATCGGCCGCACGCCGCACGTGCGCATCAACCGGCTGTTCGGCGACGCCGAGGTCTGGATCAAGGCCGAACGCAACAACCCCGGCGGCTCCATCAAGGACCGGATCGCGCTGGCGATGGTCGAGGACGCCGAGCGCTCCGGCAGGCTGAAGCCCGGCGGCACCATCGTCGAGCCGACCTCGGGCAACACCGGCATCGGGCTGGCGATGGTCGCCGCGGTGAAGGGCTACACGCTGGTGCTGGTGATGCCGGACAGCATGTCGGTCGAGCGGCGCCGGCTGATGCTCGCCTACGGCGCGAAGTTCGTGCTGACCCCGCGCGAGAAGGGCATGAAGGGCTCGATCGCCCGGGCGCAGGAGATCGTCGCCGAGACGCCGGGCGCGTGGATGCCGCAGCAGTTCGAGAACCCGGCCAACATCGACGTGCACGTGCGCACCACCGGGCCCGAGATCCTCGAGGACTTCCCCGAGGGACTCGACGCGATGATCACCGGCGTGGGCACCGGCGGCCACCTGACCGGCGCGGCCCGCGTGCTCAAGGCCGCGTGGCCGAAGCTGAAGGTGTTCGCCGTCGAGCCCGCCGCCTCGCCGGTGATCTCCGGCGGCGCGCCGTCGCCGCATCCGATCCAGGGCATCGGCGCCGGCTTCATCCCGGGCAACCTCGACACCTCGGTGCTCGACGGCGTGATCACCGTGGACGCCGAGGAGGCGCGCGAGATGGCGCGGCGCTCGGCGCGCGAGGAGGGGATGCTGGTGGGCATCTCGTCGGGCGCCACGCTCGCCGCGATCGCGAAGAAGCTTCCCGAGCTCGGCAAGGGCGCGCGGGTGCTCGGCTTCAGCTACGACACCGGCGAGCGGTACCTGTCGGTCGACGGCTTCCTTCCCACGGAGTGAAGGTCGCGGGGCTCGCCGCGGTTGTGCTAGAACCGCACCATGAGCCTCGCCACCGAACACCTCGCCACACTGTTCCGCTACGCCGGCATCAGCTTCATCGCAGGTGCCGTCAACCACGGCTTCTTCTCCGGCGAACGCTCGCTCGCCACCGCGGCGCTCGGCGTCGTCGCCTACCTCGCGGGCGCGGTGCTCGAACGGCGCGCGATGGCCGAACCGCCGCGCTGGGTCGACCTGCTCGGCGTGGGCATCGTCGCGTCGATCGGCCTGGGCTTCTTCACCGGCGGCCTGCAGCACTTCCCCGATTCGCCGGCGCGCAGCGCGTGGGTGGTGCCGCTCGGCTTCGTGATGAGCGTGGTGGCGTTCCGGATGGCGCGCTCGCGCGACGGCGCGCCGGTGAAGGGCTTCGTGCCGTACGCGCTCGTCACCGGGCTGGTGCTCACCGTGGGGTCGGTGACGGCGTGGAAGCTCTATGACCTCGGGATCCTCGAGGCCGCGCCGCACGCGCACGGCGACCACGACCACGACGACCACGACCACGGGACTGCACCTGCAGCCTCGGTCGTGCCGGCCGTACCCGCCTCGGCCGGCACTGCCGGAAACGCTCCGCCGTCGACGACCGCCGACGCGGCGGCGTCGGCCCCCGCCTCGGCCGCTGCCGTCGTGCAGGAGATCCGCGTCGAGATGGACGACGCGATGCGCTTCACGCCCTCGCGCATCGAGGTGGAGGCCGGCCGGCCGGTGCGCTTCGTCGTCGCCAACGTGGGCAGGACGACCCACGAGCTGGTGATCGGCACCGAGCGCGAGCTCGCCGCGCACGCGGCCGAGATGCGCCGCGGCGGTGCCCACCACCACGGCGACGCGTCGGTGCGGGTCAGGCCGGGCCGGTCCGCCACGCTCGAGCGCACCTTCGCCCAACCGGTCGAGCTCGGCATCGCCTGCTTCGAGCCCGGCCACTTCGAGGCGGGCATGCGCGGCACGCTCGTCGTGCGGCCGCGCTCCTGAGGACCCGACCGATGGACGACATCGAGACCCTGCGCCGCATCCTCTCGACCCACCGGACGATCGCCGTCGTCGGCCTGTCGGCCGACTGGTTCCGGCCGAGCTTCTTCGCCGCGAAGTACATGCTCGACCACGGCTACACGGTGATCCCGGTCAACCCGAAGTACCCGGAGATCCTCGGGCAGAAGGCCTATGCGTCGCTGCGCGACATCCCGGTGAAGGTCGACATGGTCGACGTCTTCAGGAAGACCGCCGACGTGCTCCCGATCGCGCGCGAGGCGGTCGCCATCGACGCGCGCTGCCTGTGGCAGCAGCTCGGCGTGACGAACCTGGAGGCCGACGCGCTGGCGCGCGAGGCCGGCCTGGACAGCGTGATGGACCGCTGCGTGAAGATCGAGCACGGCCGGCTGTTCGGCGGGCTCGGCTTCGCCGGCGTCGACACGAAGGTGATCTCGGCGAAGCGCCCGCGCTGGAACGGCGTGCTGCCGCCCGCGGCCTGAGCCCCGCCCCCCACTCCCGCGAGACCGCCATGACCGACCGCCGATTCGGCATCGAGACCCTGTGCCTGCACGCCGGGCAGATCCCCGACGCCGAGACCGGCTCGCGCGCGGTGCCGATCCACCAGACCGCCGCCTACGTGTTCGACTCGGCCGAGCACGCAGCCGCGCTCTTCGACCTGCAGACCTTCGGCAACGTCTACAGCCGGCTCGGCAACCCGACGGTGGCCGTGCTCGAGCAGCGAATCGCCGCGCTCGAGGGCGGCCGCGCCTGCCTCGCGACCGCCAGCGGCATGTCCGCCGAGATGGTCGCGATGCTGACGCTGTGCCGCCAGGGCGACCACATCGTCGCGGCCAACACGCTGTACGGCGGCACGGTCTCGCAGTTCTCGGTGACGTTCGCGCGCTTCGGCATCGACTGCACCTTCGTCGAGCCCGACGACCCGGCGAACTTCCGCGCCGCGCTGCGGCCGAACACGAAGGCGGTCTTCGTCGAGACCATCGCCAACCCGCGCCTCAACGTCATCGACCTCGCCGCGGTGGCCGAGGTCGCGCATGCGCACGGCGTGCCGCTGGTGGTCGACAACACGCTCGCCTCGCCCTACCTGTGCCGCCCGATCGAGCACGGCGCGGACATCGTCGTCCATTCGGTCACCAAGTACCTCGGCGGACACGGCACCACGCTCGGCGGCGCCATCGTCGAGAGCGGCCGCTTCCCCTGGGACAACGGCAAGTTCCCGGAGATGATCGAGCCGAGCAAGGGCTATCACGGCGTGCGCTTCTACGAGACCTTCGGCGACTTCGGCTTCACGATGCGCTGCCGGATGGAGACCGCGCGCACGCTCGGTCCCACGCTCGCGCCGCTGTCGGCCTTCCTGCTGCTGCAGGGGATCGAGACGCTGCCGGTGCGGATGGACCGGCACGTCGAGAACGCGATGCGGGTCGCGCGCTTCCTGTCCGAGCATCCGCGCGTGGCCTGGGTCAACTATCCCGGCCTGGACTCGAGCCCGTACCGTGCGCTCGCCGCGCGCTACCTGCCGAAGGGCGCCGGCGGCATCCTGTCGTTCGGCGTGAAGCCCGGCGCGCGCGGCGACGCGAAGCTCGCCGGCGAGCGCTTCATCGACGCCTGCACCTTCCTGTCCCACCTCGCGAATGTCGGTGACGCCAAGACCCTGGTGATCCATCCGGGCTCCACCACGCACCGCCAGCTGTCGGAACCGGAGCAGCGCGCGGCGGGCGTCTCCCCCGACATGGTCAGGCTCTCGGTCGGGCTGGAGTCGCTGGACGATATCCTGTGGGACCTCGATCGGGCGCTGGCGGCCACCGCCTGACCCGACCGACCCCGGCGGCCCGCGCGCCGCCCTTCCCACCGGACCCGTCCCCCATGCTCGAGCTGCTCGCCTCCCCCCAGGCCTGGATCGCCTTCGCGACGTTGACCGCGCTCGAGCTGGTGCTCGGGATCGACAACATCATCTTCATCTCGATCCTGGTCGACAAGCTGCCGCCCGAGAAGCGCGAGCTCGCCCGGCGCCTGGGCCTCGGGATGGCGATGTTCATGCGGATCGGCCTGCTGCTGGTGCTCGCCTGGATCGTCGGCCTCGTGGCCCCGCTGTTCACGGTGTTCGGCCAGGAGATCTCGGGACGCGACCTGATCCTCATCGGCGGCGGGCTGTTCCTCGTGTGGAAGAGCACCACCGAGATCCACCACTCGCTGGAGGGCGAGCAGGGCACGACGGCGAGCGCGGTGAAGGCCACCTTCGGCGCGGTGATCCTGCAGATCCTGGTCGTCGACCTGGTGTTCTCGCTCGACTCGATCATCACCGCGGTCGGCATGGTCGACGACGTGCGCGTGATGATCGCGGCCGTGGTCGTGTCGGTGGCGCTGATGATGGTGTTCGCGGGGGCGATCGGCCGCTTCGTGTCCGCGCACCCGACCATCAAGATGCTGGCGCTGTCGTTCCTCGTCGTGGTCGGCGTGGTGCTGATCGCCGAGGGCTTCGACAACCACGTGCCCAAGGGGTACGTCTACTTCGCGATGGCGTTCTCGACGATCGTCGAGATGCTCAACATCCGGGCGCGCAAGCGCACCGCGAAGCCCGTCGACCTGCACAGCCCCTACCGTCCGCCGGCCGACGGACGGTGAGCCGCGTGAAGAAACGCTGCCGCGGGTCGTAACGGCTGTAACCGCGGCAACGCAGGGTAATGCCGCTGGCCCGACCCCGGCCGGCGGCGCGACGATCGGGTCTCCGATGCACCTCCTCCGGAGATCACGATGAACGTTTCCATCCGTCACGCCTTCCTCGCCGCGTCCGCCGCGGCCCTCTCGATCGCCGCCGGCGCCGCGTCCGCGCAGAGCTCGGCCGTTCCCTCGATGCCTGCCGCGGCCCAGCTCGCGCAGGCCGCGCCGACCGCACCGACCCCCGCGCCCGGCGTCGCGCCGATGCCCGGCCCCGGGATGCACGGCGGCCACCGCGGCCCGCACGGCGCCCGCGGCGAGCGCATGTTCCAGCGCCTGGACACCGACGGCGACGGCAAGCTCAGCCGCGCGGAGTTCGACGCCGGCCAGAAGGCGATGGCCGACCGCGCGTCGAAGGCCTTCGACGCCGCCGACACCGACCGCGACGGCGCACTGAGCGCCGACGAGCGCCGCGCGTTCCGCGACGCGATGCACGCGCAGATGGGGAGCCGGGACGGTGCCGGCCCGCGCGGACCGCGCGGTCCCGGCGGTCCCGGCGCGCCGGCGCGCCCGGCGACGCCGGCGCCCTCGGGCGCGGCGACGTCCGCCACGCAGGGCACCTGACCGTCCTTCGGTCACGGGGCGCCGGCCCGCGGTCCGGCGCCCCGCGATGCCGCTCATCGAGCGATCGGATCGGTCGGGACGGGGCGACCATCGCCCGCATGAAGCCCGATACCGCCTCCCCCCTCCCGTCCGCCCCCGTCCACGCCGCGCCCGCCGACACCGGCGGCGACGCGATGTCGCGGGTCTACCGTTCCGCCGACCGCATGCTGCTCGCGGTCCTAGCGGTCTGCACCGCCGCCGCCGCGGCCCTCGGCGTGCAGTACGGCGGCGTCGGGCTCGCACTCGCGGTCGGCCTGCCCGTCCTCGGGCTCTCCGCCGCGCTGGTCGCCGCGGCACCCGGCTCGCTCGCCTCGCGGCTGTACATGGGCTTCGCGTTCATGGCGATCACCGCGCTGCAGATCCAGATGGCGCAGGGTCGCACCGAGTATCACTTCGGCGTCTTCGTCAGCCTCGCCTTCCTGCTCGCCTACCGCGACTGGAAGCCGATCGTGGTGGCGGCCGGCACCATCGCGGTCCACCACGCGGCCTTCAACGCGATGCAGCAGCTCGGCTGGGGCACGGTCTGCTTCACCGAGCCGAGCTGGCTCGCGGTGGCGGTGCACGCGTCCTACGTCGTCGTGCAGTCCGCGCTGCAGATCCTGATGGCGCGCCGCCTGGAGCACGATGCCCGCCTCGGCGAGGAGCTTGCGCGGGTGACCGAATCGATGCGCGGCGCCGGCGAACGCCTGCGGCTCGACCTCGCCGCGGTCCGTGTCGACACGCCGGCCGCGCGTGACCTGCACGCCGCGCTGACGCGCATCGGCACGACGCTGCGCGAGGTCGCGGTCGCGGCCGAGTCGGTGCGCACCGCGTCGGTCGAGATCGCCCAGGGCAACAGCGACCTGTCGGCCCGCACCGAGCAGACCGCGGCGAACCTGCAGCGCGCGGCGTCCTCGATGGAGGAGCTGTCGGCGACGATCCGCCAGACCGCCGAGCACTCGGGCCAGGCCAACCAGCTGTCGTCGGTCGCCTCCGAGGTCGCGACCCGCGGCGGGCGCGCCGTCGAGCAGGTCGTCACGACGATGGCCGAGATCACCCAGAGCAGCCGCAAGATCGCCGACATCATCGGCGTGATCGACGGCATCGCGTTCCAGACCAACATCCTGGCGCTCAACGCCGCGGTCGAGGCCGCACGCGCCGGCGAGCAGGGCCGCGGCTTCGCGGTGGTGGCCAGCGAGGTGCGCACCCTCGCGCAGCGCAGCGCCGACGCCGCCCGGGAGATCAAGTCGCTGATCGAGGAGTCGGTGGGCCGCGTCGAGCAGGGTTCGCGCCTGGTCGGCGAGGCCGGGGAGACGATGGGCCGCATCGTCGAGTCGGTCCGCGAGACCGGCGTGCTGATCGGCGAGATCACCCGCGCCGCGAACGAGCAGAGCGCCGGCGTGGGCATGGTGAACGAGTCGGTCGGCGAGCTCGACGGCATGACGCAGCAGAACGCGGCGCTGGTCGAGCAGAGCGCCGCGGCCGCGATCAGCCTGAAGGACCAGGCCGAGCGTCTGGCCTCCTCGGTCTCGCAGTTCGAGTTCGGCGCCCGCTGAGTCCGGGCCTCAGCCGGGTCCCGGCGCCCGCCGAGTCCGGGCGCCGCGCTCAGGCCGGCGGCTCCAGCGCCGCGGCCATCCGCGCAGGCGGGCACGGCTTCGGCAGCAGCGTGAAGCCGCCCTCGTCCGCGGCCTTGTGCACCTCGGCGATGTAGCCGGTCATCAGCACCACCCGCAGGCCCGGATGCGTGCGGCGCAGGTGCACCGCGAGCTCCGCGCCGTCGAAGGCGCCGGGCATCGCGATGTCGGCGAGCACCACGTCGGGCGGATCGCCGCGGTCGATCCGGTCGAGCGCCGATTCGGCGTCCCAGGCGTGCTCCACCGTCCAGCCCAGCGCACGCAGCACCGCGCCGGTCGCGGCGGCCACCTCCGCGTGATCCTCCACCAGCAGCACCCGGCGGGACGGCGGCGACGGGGCAGCGGGGTCGGACACGGCAGGCTCCGGCGGGACGGCACGGGCCGCGGACGCGACCCGGAGGCCATCATCGAACCCCTCGGCGGGCCGGTGCAGTGGGGACTTCCGCTAGCCCGGGCGGACGACGGGCAAACGCCTACGCGGCCGCGGGGCCGACGCCGACGGGCACCGTCGCAGTGCGTCGGGACGGTGAACCCCGGTGCCGCACCACGGTGCGACGCCGACGCCGGGAGCCGCGATGGTCCGATGTCGGGACTGTTCGCCCGACCGGGGCTGATGCGCCCCTGAGGCCTGGGTCAGAATCGCGGCTGCTTCACCCCTCGCTCCAGCCGTCCGTGACAGCCGTCTCCTCCCGTCCGGCCTTCGAGTTCGCCGGTTTCCGCTTCGAGCTTCAATCCGGCCTGAGCCGCGGCGGACGCACCATCCGCCTGGCCCCCACCCCGTCCCGCGTGCTCGCCGTGCTGCTCGCCGCCCAGGGCGGCTTCGTGGCGCGCGACGCCGTCGTGCGCGCCGGCTGGCGCGGCCGCGAGGCGTCCGACGACAGCGTCTCGCGCTGCATCTACGTGCTGCGTCGGGCGCTCGTGCATCCCGACGGCATCGAGATCGTCGAGACGGCCTACGGGCGCGGCTTCCGCATCGCGGTGCCGGTGGCCCGCAGCGACGAGGGCCGCGCCGTGACCTCGATGCGCAAGCTGGTCGAGGTCCGTCATCCCGCGGCCTTCGAGACCTGGACGGTCGCCCGCGAGCTGGCGGCGCGACGCACGCCGAGCGACTACGTCGACGCGATACGGGTGCTCGAGACCGGACTCGCGGCGACCCCCGACTACGCGCCCTCGTGGGCGCTGCTCGCCTACCTGCGGATCACGCAGGTCAACCACGGCTGGATCGGGTCGATCGAAGGGGCGCGGCTCGCACACGCGGCCATCGAACGCGCGCTGGCGCTCGACCCGCAATCGACCGAGGCCTACGCGACGCGCGGGTTCGTGCGGGTGGCCTTCGAGTGGAACGTCCGCGGCGGGCTCGACGACCTGAGGCACGCGCTCGAGCACGATCCGCACCAGTGGCGCGCCCACCAGCTGCACGCCTGGTCGCTGTGCCTGCTCGGGCGGCCGCGCGACGCGCTCGCCGCGGCCCGGCTGTGCGCGGCGCTGAACCCGCAGAGCCCGGTCGCCGGCGGCATCCTCGCGACCGCGCACCTGCTCGGCGACGAGCCCGCCCGGATCCTTCCCGAGCTGCGCGCGCTCGCGGCCCGGCCCGGCGCGAACGGACTCTCGCGGCTGCTGAAGGCGGTCGCGGAATCCTCGGCCGGCGAGCACGAGGCGGCGCTCGTCTCCATCGAGGACGCGGTGATCGCCGACCCGGGCAGCGTGCTGCTCGCCACCGAACGCGCGAACCTGCTCGCGTCGGCCGGTCGCGCCGACGCGGCGCGCGCGGCCTTCGCCGCGCTCGACGCCGAGTGGCCGGGGACGCTGCCCGAGGTCCGCGCGCCGGGGCTGCTGGCGCTCGGCGACCGCGAGGGCGCGATCCGCGCGCTGCGGACCGGACGCGAGCGCCGGGCGCTGCTGCACGGCCTGCTGCCGCTCGACCCGCGGCTGCGCGAGCTGGCGAAGGATCCGGCGCTCGCGAACGCCTGGATCGAGCTGCGGCGCTGCTGAGGGCGGTTCCCCGGCGGACACCGCACGGGTACCCTCGGGGCCCCGCTTCCCGGAGAGCCGCCGCCATGACCGACCGCCGCCGATTCCTGACGACCGCCACCGGCGCCTGCGCCGCGCTCGCCTGGCCGCTCGCCGGCCGCGCGCAGTGGACGCCCGCCCGCACGGTGACCATCGTCGTCCCCTATCCGGCCGGCGGTCCGACCGACATCCTCGCGCGCACGATCGGCGCCGAGCTCGCCCGGACGCTGGGCGGCGCGGTCGTCGTCGAGAACGTGCCCGGCGGCGCCGGTGCGATCGGCACCCGGCGCGTCGCGCAGGGCGCGGCCGACGGCCACCAGCTGGTCTTCGGCACGAACCAGACACACGCGACCAACGTGTCGCTGCTGCCGCAGGGCGGCGGCTACGACCCGCTGAAGGACTTCGCGCCGGTGGCCGGCCTCGCCGACCTGCAGCACCTCGTCGTCGTCGGGCCCGACGTGCCGGTGCGCACGGCCGCCGAACTCGTGGCGCTCGCCAGGCGCGACCCCGGCAGGCTGACCGGCGGTTCGACCGGCCCGGGCTCGGCCTCGCACCTCGCGCTCGAGCTGTTCAAGGTCCGCACCGGCGCCGACATCGCCCACGTGCCGTACAAGGGCTCGGCGCCGCTCCTCACCGACCTGCTCGGCGGCCACGTGAACCTGAGCTTCGCGACCACGCCGACCGTGCTCCCTCAGGTGCAGTCGGGCAAGCTGCGCGCGATCGCGGTCGCGTCGCCGAACCGCTCGCCGTACCTGCCCGACCTGCCGACGCTCGCCGAGGCCGGCGTGCGCGGCGTCGAGGCCGACGCGTGGCTCGCGCTCTTCGCGCCCTCGGGCGTGCCGGCCACCGCGCTCGCGCGGCTGCGCGAGGCCACGCTCGAGGCGATGAAGCAGCCTGCGGTCCGCGAGACGCTGACGAAGAACGGCATGACGCCGAACGCCCGCGACGGCGCGGCGTTCGCCGGCTTCGTGAAGGAGGACGTCGCGCGCTGGGCCGAGGTGGTGCGCGTGGCGAACGTGAAGGCCGAGTAGCGCGGCACGCGGCCGGCTGGGCGGCCCCGCGCGTCGGCCGCCCGCAGCGCGCGCGTCGCGGCTAGCGCGCAGTGTCCGGCCGCGTCGGCGAGAGCGCCGCGTAGATCGCGAGCCGGCGCTCGAGCATCGCGAGCCCGTCGCGGCAGTCGGGCGCCTCGGCGCAGCCCGTGGCCTTGCGCAGCGGGTCGAGCCGCCAGACGCTGCGGCCCGCCTTGATCGTCTCCATCACCTTCAGGTCCACGAGCGACTCGCGCGGCACCGTCAGCGGGTTGTCGGAGAGGACGGCGAAGTCGGCGAGCTTGCCGACCTCGATCGAGCCCTTCGTCTTCTCCTCGAAGTGCTGGTAGGCGGGCCACAGCGTCATCGCCTTGATCGCCACGATCGGCTCGACGCGATGCTCGGGTCCGAGCACCTGGCCGCTGCGCGTGGTGCGGTTCACCGTGGCCGACAGCACCCGCATCGTGTCGGGCAACGCCACCGGCGCGTCGTGGTGCGACGAGAAGATCATGCCCCGCTGCACCAGCCAGCCGGTGGGCGAGATGTTCGCCGCGCGTTCGGGGCCGAACACCGAGTCGCGGTGCCAGTCGCCCCAGTAGAACGTGTGCATCGGGAACAGCGACGGGAAGATGCCGAGCGCCCGCACGCGGTCGACCTGCGCGGCCTGCAGCAGGTGGCCGTGGATCATCACCGGGCGACGGTCCTTGCGCGGCACCTTCGCCGACGCCGCCTCGACGGCGTTGAGCATCTGCTCGATCGCCCGGTCGCCGCCGACGTGCATCAGCACCTGCCAGTCGTTGCGGAACGCCCGCTCCACCCAGCCCGTGACCTCGGCGTCGTCCTTGAACGTCGGATAGCCGGCGTAGGTGGCCGGCTGGCCCGGCGGCGGCTTGAAGAAGGGCTGGGAGAGCCAGGCGGTCTTGCCCTGCGGCGACCCGTCGAGATTCAGCTTCACGCCGCCGATCCGGAATCCGTTCGCGTAGCGGCGCGACATCAGCGGCCCCTTCAGAACGGGGTCGTCGGCGTTCATCTGCATGTCGGGATAGGCGACGACGTCGAGCTTCAGCACGCCCTGAGGGGCCGCGCGCCGCAGCATCTTCAGGTCGCCCGGCGACGTGCGCCCGTCCTGCGCGGTCGTGTGGCCGAAGCGCAGGTACAACTCCTGACCGGCCTTCAGCAGCGCGATCTGCTGGGCCTCGCCGAGCGCGGGCATCAGCTTCATCAGCGCGGCGACGTGCGCCGTCTCCTCGAGCGTGCCGTCGGGTTCGCGCGAGCCCGGCTTGCGGCGGATCAGGCCGCCCTTCGGGTCGGGGGTGTCGGCGGTGACGCCCGCCTTGCGCAGCGCCGCGCTGTTGTAGACGCCGAGGTGGGCGGACTGGTGGATCACGAACACCGGCAGGTCCCGCGACACCTCGTCGAGCTCCTCGCGGGTCGGCGGCCGGCCCTCCTTCAGCTGCGAGTCGTCGTAGCCGAAACCCATCACCAGCCCGTACTCGCGGTGCCATGGATTCGCGGCCATCCAGTCGCGCAGGGTCTGCTGGAGCGCGGCCACCGAGTCGTTGCGGCCGTCGGGCGGGGGCAGTGCGTTGGCGACCAGCGCCTGGATGCCGACGCCGGTGATGTGCCCGTGGCCGTCGACGAAGCCCGGCAGCAGCGTGCGGCCCTTCAGGTCGTGGCGGACGGTCTTCGGCCCGGCGAAGCGCTTCCCGACGTCGGCGAGCGACCCCACGCCGACGATCCGGCCGTTGCGGACCGCGACGGCCTCGGCCGACGGCTGCGCGTCGTTCACGGTGATGATCGGCCCGCCGCTCCAGATCGCGTCGGCGGGCTGGGCCGCGGCGGCGATCGGCGCGAGGGCGGCGGCCGCGCACAGCGCGAACACGGATACGGGGCGGCCAAGGGGTCGGGTGACGTGCATCGCGGGCTCCCTGTCGACTGGGCCCGAGACTAGCCGAGCCGTGGTCGACCCGCCACCGCATCGTCCGGATCGTCCCGCTACAGGGACCGCTTCAGGCGCTTCTCGACCTGCCGGCGTTCCCAGTCCGCGCCGAGGAAGAGCGGGCCGCGGCCGAACGCCCGCAGGCCGTGGGCGAGCAGGCCGATGCCCCAGCCGGCCGCCACCCACAGCACCCACCAGTAGGTGTGGCCGTGGAACACGTACTGGATCGCGTTCAGGACCGCGAGCCCGCCGACGATGAACGCATAGCGCGCGAGGTGCTCGTAGAACCCGCGGATGCGGCGGACCTGCGCGAGGACCAGGGCCTCGTCGGTCGGGAGGGCCGCCTGCCCCGGGTTCGCGTCAGCGGGCGGGGACGCGTGGGGGGCCGCGGACGCGGCGTCGGCCGGCACGGGACCGCCGGCGGCGGCGGGGTCGGGCGGAAGCGGGGCGGGGGACATGTCGACCTCCTGTCGGAGTTGCTGGAAGTCGACCTCGAACACCGCGGCGAGCGCCTTCAGCGATTCGACGCTGGCGCTCCCTCCGCGCTCGATCCGCTGGATCGTGCGCACGCTCAGGCCGCTCAGGTCGGCGAGTTGCTCCTGGGACCAGCCGCGCTGCAGCCTCAGCTTGTGGACGAGCATGGATGTCGGGCTCCGGTGTTCGGGGTCGGGGTCCCAGCATGTCGCCGGCGGCGCCCGGACGACACGACAGCGACCCGTCGCGGACCCGACACCTACCCGTCAGCCTACCGCGCTTCGGCGGCGGGGTGCCGGACCGGCGAGGTCCGTCGGACCGTCAGGGCTGCGCACGGACGACCCCACGCCGGATCTGGTCGAGCTCGATCGACTCGAACAGCGCCTTGAAGTTCCCCTCGCCGAAGCCCTCGTCGCCCTTCCTCTGGATGATCTCGAAGAAGATCGGGCCGATGACGGTCTTGGTGAAGATCTGCAGCAGCAGGCCGCCGGTGGGACCGCCGTCGAGCAGGATCCGGTTCTTCGCCATCCGGGCCACGTCCTGCCCGTGCCCGGGCAGCCGCGTGTCGATCAGCTCGTAGTAGGTGTCGGGCGTGTCCAGGAACACCACGCCCGACGCACGCAGCCGCTCGACGGTCGCGAAGATGTCGTCGGTGCCGAGCGCGATGTGCTGGATCCCCTCGCCGTGGTACTGGTCGAGGTACTCCTGGATCTGGCCGCCGCCGGTGCCGGTGCCTTCCTCGTTGATCGGGATCCGGATCCTGCCGCAGGGCGAGGTCATCGCCTTCGAGCGAACGCCGGTGGCCTTGCCCTCGATGTCGAAGTAGCGGATCTCGCGGAAGTTGAAGAGGCGCTCGTAGAACGCCGACCATTCGGCCATCCGGCCGCGGTGCACGTTGTGGGTCAGGTGGTCGACGTAGGTGAGGCCGCCGCCCGCGTGATCGATGCCCGCGTCGCCGATCGGCTCGAAGTCCACGTCGTAGATCGAGATGTCGCCGATGCCGCCGGTGCGGCCGTCCTTGCCGCGCCAGCGGTCGACCAGGTAGATCAGCGAGTCGCCGATGCCCTTGATCGCCGGGATGTTCAGCTCCATCGGGCCCGAGCGCGAGTCGAAGCCCCAGGCGCCGAGCTCGAGCGCGCGCCGGTAGGCGGCCGCGGCGTCGCGCACGCGGAACGCGATCGCGCAGATCGACGGCCCGTGCAGCCGCGCGAAGCGCTGCGCGAACGAGTCGGGCTCGGCGTTGAGGATGAAGTTCACGCCGCCCTGCCGGTAGAGCGTCACGCGCTTGGTGCGGTGGCGCGCCACCGCCTTGAAGCCCATCTGCTCGAAGAGCGCACCCATCGCCGCGGGATCGGGCGCCGCGTATTCGATGAACTCGAAGCCGTCGGTGCCCATCGGGTTGTCCCAGGCGGAGCGGGTGTCGGCGGAAGCGGTCAATGCAGTCTCCTCGGGGGGCCGGCGCGGCGGGGCGCGCGGGCGGATGCGATCCGGAAATTCTAGGGTGGGCAGGGGGCCCGACGATTGCGTTGGGGTGGCGCGGCGGAGCACCTTCGAGCAATCCGATGCCATGAAAGGCGTCCTCAGGGGCACGATCTGCCTAAGTCGGCCTCGGGGCGGCCCGGCTCCGCTGCGCCGCGAGGCCGGTCCGTGATGGGCGGCGGCGCGTCCCGCCCGTTCCGCTCCGCCGCGCTCCGACCCGTCCGGCGACGGGACGGCGCCGGACATCGCCGCATCCCGTGGCATGCTCGTGCCGAGCGGAGGAGACGGAGGAGACGGGATGCGCATGCGCGGCGGTTCGGCGGCGGCGTGGGGGGCGGTCGCCCGGGTGCGGCCCTGGGTCGCGGTGCTCGCGATGGGCGCCGGACCGGCGGCCGCGCAGTCGGCCGATCCGGCCGGGACGCTGGACGACGTCGTCGTCTCGGCGTCGCGCTCGGCGCAGCGGGCGTTCGACGCACCGGCCGCCGTGCAGTCGGTGGACGGCGAGTCGGTGCGCGCCGCGGGTCCGGGCTTCGATCCCTCGGAGGCGCTGGCCCGCGTGCCCGGCCTCGTGGTGCAGGACCGCCAGAACCTCGCGCAGGACCCGCAGGTGTCGATCCGCGGGTTCGGCGCCCGCTCCACCTTCGGCGTGCGCGGCCTGCGGCTGATCGTCGACGGCATCCCCGCGACCATGCCCGACGGTCAGGGCCAGCTGTCGACCGTGCCCCTGACGGCCATCGACCGCATCGAGGTGCTGCGCGGTCCGCTCGCGCAGCTCTACGGCAACGCCGCCGGCGGCGTGGTGCAGGTCTTCACGCGCGAGGGCGAGTCGCCGCCGCGCGCGGGCGGCGAGTTCTTCGCCGGCAGCTTCGGCACGCTGCGCGGCGCGCTGTCGGGCAGCACGCGCGCCGACGGCTTCGCCGGGCGCGTCGACGCCACCACCTTCCGGACCGACGGCTGGCGCGCCTGGTCCGAGGCCACGCGCCGCCAGCTCGACGCGCGGCTCGACTGGACCCTGCCCACGGGCACCCGAGTGGGCGTCGTGGCCGGCGCGTTCGACCAGCCGCTCGCGCGCGATCCGGGCGGACTCACCCGCGCGCAGCTCGACGCCGACCCGCGCCAGGCCTCGCCCGCATCGGTCGCGCAGCAGGCGGCCAAGACCGTGAGCCAGCAGCAGCTCGGCCTGCGCGTGGAGCATGCGATCGATGCGGACCGACGGTTCGCGGTGCGCCTCTACGGCGGGCAGCGCGACCTGGACCAGGCGCTCGCCGTGCCGCTCGCCGCGCAGATCGCGCCGACCTCGTCGGGCGGCTGGGTCGGGCTGGACCGGGACTATGCCGGGCTCGGCCTGCAGTGGTCGCAGCGCACCCGGCTGGGCTCGACGCTGCTCGAATGGACCGCCGGCCTCGACGTCGACGCGATGCGCGAACGTCGCCGCGGCTGGATCAACAGCGGCGGCGTGCGCGGCGACCTCAAGCGCGACGAGGACAACCGCGTCTCCAGCACCGATGCCTACGTGCAGGCGGCCTGGCGGCTCGCCGAGTCGTGGTCGGTCATCGCGGGCGCCCGCACGAGCCGCGTGCGCTTCACGACCGAGGACCGCTACGTCCGCACCGGCAACCCCGACGACAGCGGCCAGGCCGACTACTCGGCGACCAATCCGGTCGCCGGGGTCGTCTGGCACGCGAGCGACACGCTCAACGTCTACGCGAACCTCGGCCGCGGCTTCGAGACCCCGACGTTCGCCGAGCTCGCCTACCGGCCGGTGGGCAGCGGCCTGAACTTCGGCCTCGCCGCCGCGCGCTCGCGCCACGCCGAACTCGGCGCGAAGTGGCAGACCCCCACCGGCGGTCGCCTCGACCTCGCGGTGTTCGACGTGCGCACCGAGGACGAGATCGTCGTCGCCTCGAACACCGGCGGCCGCGCGGTCTTCCGCAACGCCGGCCGCACGCAGCGTCGCGGCCTCGAGCTCGCCTGGACCGAGCGGATCGGCCGCGAGTGGCGGATGCAGCTCGCGCTGACCGCGCTCGACGCCACCTTCCTCGACGCCTCCGGCCGCGGCCCGACCGCGATCGCCGCCGGCAACGCGCTGCCCGGCGCGCCGCCGCGCCGCGCCTTCGCCGAGCTCGCCTGGCAGCCGTCGGCCGACCGCGGCCCGTTCGCGGCCGCGGCGCTGGTCCACGGCGGGCGCGTCTACGTCGACGACGCCAACACCGATTCGGCCGCGGCCTGGACCGTCGTCCACCTGCGGGCCGGCCTGCGCCAGCGGATGGGCCGATGGCGGTTCTCGCAGGTGCTGCACGTCGAGAACGCCGGCGGCCGGAACTACGTCGGTTCGGTGATCGTCAACGAGTCGAACCAGCGCTACTTCGAGAGCGCGCCGACGCGCACCTGGGCGTTCGGGGTGACGGCCGCCTACGTGTTCGACTGACTCCGCGCGGCGGCGGCGCGGAAGGGGGGAGGGGATGTTGCGCGTGGTCGTGATCGGCGCCGGATTCAGCGGCGTCACGGTGGCGGTCCTGGCGAGCCGGGCCGCGGGGGTGCCGACGGAGATCCTGCTGGTCGACCCGCGCCCCGAGCCTGGCCACGGCTTCGCGCATGCGTCCGCCCATCCCGACCACCGGCTGAACGCGCCCGCCGCGCTGCACACGATCCATCCCGACGCGCCGCTGCACTTCGTCGACTGGTTCCGCGCGCAGCGACTCGACGCGTCCGATCCCGGCGCGGTCGCGGCCAACGGCGGGCTCTATCCGCGACGCCACGACTTCGGCCGCTACATGGCCGACGAGCTCGCGCGCCACGCGCGCGGCAACCCGGGCGGCGCGCGGATCGACGTGGTCCGCGACCGCGCGGTCGCGATCGGCCGGGACGCGGCGGGTCTGCGTGTCGCGCTCGCCGGCGGCGGATCGCTGCACGCCGACCGGTGCGTGATCGCGGTCGGCTGGAACCCCGTCGGCGTGCCGGCGCCGTGGCAGGCGGTCGCCGCCCATCCGGGCTGGATCGCCGACCCGTGGGACGCCGATCGGCTCGCGCGCGTTCCGCGCGATGCCCGCGTGCTGCTGCTCGGCACCGGCCTCACCGCGTCCGACGCGTTCGCCGCGCTCGCGGCGCAGGGCCACCAGGGGCCGGTGACCGCGCTGTCGCGTCGCGGCATGCGGCCGGCCGGACAGAACCCGTTCCCGTCGACGATCACCTCGGTCTGGGGGATGCTCCGCGACCCGCGGCCCGCCTTCGTCGCGCGGCATGGCCTGCCGCCCACCGTCCGCGACGTGCTTCGCCTGCTGCGCGCCGACATCGCCGCGCAGGATCCGGCGCTGGCGAGCTGGCACGCGCCGTTCGACTCGCTGCGCGACGCGGCCGCCCAGGTCTGGCCGGCGCTGCCCGCCTCCGAGAAGCGCCGGTTCGTGAGGCACCTGAAGGGCTGGTACGACACCTTCCGGTTCCGCAACCCGCCGCAGGTCGAGCGGATCCTCGACGAGGCCGTGGCGCGCGGCCAGTTGCGGGTGCGCGCCGCGCGCGTGGACGCCGTGCGCGGGGACGGACACGCGATCGTCGTCGAACACCGCTCCCGGTCGTCGCCCCATGCGGCCCGGCTGCGCGTGGACGCCGTCCTCAACTGCACCGGCCCCGCGGCCCGCCCGAGCGCGTCGGGCCATCCGCTGTGGTCGACCCTGATCGCCGACGGCGTCGCGCGCGACCACCCGGGCGGACTCGGCGTCGACGTCGACGACGCGTGCCGTGTCCGCGATGCCGCGGGCCGGCCGGTCGACGGCCTGTTCTGCGTCGGGCCGCCCACGCAGGGCGCCTTCGGCGAGTCGACCGCGGTGCCGTTCATCGCGCGCCAGGTGCACGACATGATCGGGACGCTGCTCGATCCGGGTGGCGACCCGCGCGAATGACGCAGCGCACGATTGCCGCGACTTAGGCCCGATGGAAGAATGGCCCGGCCGCACGAGACGGCACCACCAGGAGGAGACATGTTCGATCGGACGCCCACGCTGACGTGGCCGGCGCTTGTGCTGGCCGCGCTGTTCCTGTCCTTCACCGGGCGCGCCGCCGCGCAGTCCGCGCCCCTGGGGCCGCCCAAGGGCTCTCCCGAGCACGCCGCCGCCGCCACCAAGCGCGTCAACGCCGGCTTCTTCAAGGCGAACGCCGCGCGGACCCCGGACTGGCCGAGCTACGGCCTCGATTACGCCGAGACGCGCTTCTCGAAGCTCGACCAGATCGACGCCTCGAACGTCGGCCGTCTCGGGCTCGTCTGGTCGTACAACCTCGAATCCAACCGCGGCGTGCAGGCCACGCCCGTCGTCGTCGACGGGATCATGTTCGTGACCGCGTCGTGGAGCGTGGTGCACGCGATCGACGCGCGCACCGGCAAGCCCCTCTGGACCTTCGATCCGAAGGTGCCGAAGTCCTTCGGCTCGAAGGGCTGCTGCGACGTGGTCAACCGCGGCGTGGCGGTCCACGAGGGCAAGGTCTTCGTCGCCTCCTACGACGGCCGGCTGATCGCGCTCGACGCGGCCACCGGCCGCGTCGCCTGGGAGAAGGACACGATCGAGAACCGCAACTTCTCGTACACGGTCACCGGTGCGCCGCGTGTCTACAAGGGCAAGGTCATCATCGGCAACGGTGGCGCCGAATACGGCGTGCGCGGCTACCTCACCGCCTACGACGCCCACACCGGCGAGCAGAAGTGGCGCTGGTACTCGGTGCCGGGCGATCCGTCCAAGCCGTTCGAGGACGAGTCGATGCGCAAGGCCGCCAAGACCTGGGATCCCAGCGGCAAGTACTGGGAGGCCGGCGGCGGCGGCACGATGTGGGACACGATGGCGTTCGACCCCGAGCTCAACCTGATGTACGTCGGGACGGGCAACGGCTCGCCGTGGGCGCGGTCCAAGCGCAGCCCGAAGGGCGGGGACAACCTGTACCTCGCGTCCATCGTCGCGCTGAACCCGGACACCGGGAAATACGTCTGGCACTACCAGCAGACGCCCGGCGACGACTGGGACTACACGTCGACCCAGCCGATGATCCTGGCCGACCTGAAGATCGGCGGCCAGCCCCGCAAGGTGATCCTGCACGCGCCGAAGAACGGCTTCTTCTACGTGCTCGACCGCACGAACGGGAAGTTCATCTCGGCCGACGCCTTCGTGCCGGTGAACTGGGCCAAGGGCTACGACAGGAACGGCCGGCCGATCGAGAACCCCGAGGCGCGCGCGCCCGGCAAGCCCTTCGAGGTCACGCCGAGCGCCTACGGGGCGCGCAACTGGCACCCGATGAGCTTCAATCCGCGGACCGGACTCGTCTACATGCCGGCTCAGGGCATCCCGCTCACGCTGATGGACAACCAGGCCTGGAAGTTCAATGCGAATGCGCCCTTCGAGGCCCACGGCAACCTCGGCTGGAACATGGCGAAGATCGCGAACGCCGAGCCTCCCAAGGAGAAGCCGTTCGGCCGCCTGATCGCCTGGGACCCGATCGCCCGCAAGGCCCGATGGACCGAGGAGATGGTCTCGCCGTGGAACGGCGGCACGCTGAGCACCGCGGGCAACCTGGTGTTCCAGGGCACGGCCGACGGGCGCTTCATCGCCTACGACGCGCGCGACGGCAGGAAGCTCTGGGAGACGCCGACCGGCACCGGCGTCGTCGCCGCGCCGTCGACCTACATGGTCGACGGCAAGCAGTACGTGTCGATCGCGGTCGGCTGGGGCGGCGTCTACGGGATGGCGGCGCGGGCGACCGACCGCGCGGGGCCCGGCACCGTCTACACGTTCGCGGTCGGCGGCACCGCGAAGCCGCCCGAGTTCGTCGCCTACCGGATGGGCCAGCTGGTGAGCGGGGTGAAGTACAACCCCGAGCACGTGAAGGACGGCACCAACCTGTACGTGCAGAACTGCGCGTTCTGCCACGGCGTGCCCGGCGTCGACCGCGGCGGCAACATCCCGAACCTCGGCTACACCGCCGCCGCCAACCTCGAGAACCTCGGGGCCTGGCTGTTCAAGGGGCCGGCGACGGACAAGGGCATGCCCGACTTCACCGGCAAGCTGACGCCCGACGACGCCGAGAAGATCAAGGCGTTCATCCAGGGCACGGCCGACGCGATCCGTCCGAAGTCGCAGTGACCCGCGGTCGGCCCGGGGGCGCGCCGCGGGCGCGTCCGCCCGGGCCTGCCGCCGGCGACGCCGGGCGGGCCCGCGCAGGGCCGGACCGGTGGCGCCGGATGGCG
>JBAXJZ010000018.1:0-19826 GCA_037137595.1 Burkholderiales bacterium
CGCGGGACGGCGGACGTCCCGAAGCTTAGCCGCCGGCGGCCGGGCGTGCTCAGCGCCGCCAGCAGGCCTCGCTCGCCGCGTCGACCTTCAGCGAGCCGCCGCTCCAGACGCCGCGCTGGCCGATGTGGTCGACGGCCAGCGGACCGCCGCAGGCGGCGTCCGCGGCGACCTGCCCGCCCTGGGGCGTCGCCGTGATCACGTAGGCGTTCGCGCTCGGGCCCGAGGCGAAGGCGATCGCGTACCGGGCCGTCCCGCTCGTCGGGGTCTGGCCCCAGCCGAGCGCCGACAGCGTCGCGGTGTTGATGGCCGCGCCCGACGGGTCGGCGTTGTAGCGGAAGGTCGCTGCCTGGTTGCGTTCCATCCAGAGACCTGCCGCCACCAGCGCCGACCTCGCCTCGGAGCGGAAGCCGCGCGTGACCTGGTCGCGGTAGGACGGGACCGCGACCGCGCCGAGAATGCCGATGAGCGCGACCACGATGAGCATCTCCACGAGCGTGAAGCCCGCGGTCCTGCGGTGTGCACGAGTCATCGCACCAGCCTCCAGCTCGCGCGGCCGAGGACCTTGCGGTCGCCCGTCCCCGCCAGTCCTTCCCTCTTCGGCTCCGTCTGCGCGGCGGTCGCCGGGCTGTTCTGGCCGGCCGCGCCCTTCGTCTGCTTGGACGTGTCGATGTTCAGGCTCGGAAAGGCCAGGAAGGCCGTGGACGACGACACCTTCGGCCCTAGGATCAGCGAAGGCGTGCTGAACTGCGCGCCGCTGATCGCCATCGCGAGCGCGGGCCGCATCGCGTCGGTGCCGATCTTCACCCGGTCCCCGTCGTTGACCGCGCCGTCGTTGTTGAAGTCGAAGGTGTCGGCCGTCGGCGGACCGGAGAGCGGATTGGCCTCGAACAGCCAGCTGCGTGCGGGCAGGCACGACGACCCGCCCGCTTCGGCGACGATCGGTCGGACCGTCGTCACGCGCAACTGCCCGTTCGGTTTCAGCTGCGGCGGGGAGACGGCGTGTTCGCGCGCGCCGAGCGTCATCTTCCAGCCGCGCTTGCCGCCGACGTAGTCGATCGACGCCGTGTCGGCGACCCGGAACTCGACGCCCACGGTGTTCGACGCCGCGGAGTAGTCCTGCGAGACGAGGGCGCTCTCGGCGACGGTGGTGCCCTTGCCCAGGTCGAGGATCGACACGAGCTGCTGCGTGGTCGCGTTCGTCGTGCCCACCAGCGGGCTCAGGTAGGCGCCGGTCCCGACGATCACCTGCCAGCACCCGTTGACCTGCGAGGTCGGGCACGCGCCCGAGCTGCCGTTGCGCACCGCCAGCGGCGCCGTGTGGATCGGCCGGTCGGCTCCGGCGGCGTAGAGCTTGCTCACCGTCGCCGACGTGACGCTCTTCAGGTCGAAGCGCCAGAGGTTGCCCTTGACGTCGCCGGCGTAGACCACGTCGACGCGGCCGTCGCCGTCGGTGTCGACCGGGCGCGGCGTGGACAGGCCGTTGCCGGTCGACAGCGCCGCGTCGCCCGCCGCGCCCGTCAGCGAGTCGACCGCGAACCGGCGCCAGCGGGGCGCCGCGCCGTCGAGGTAGAACGCATAGAGGACCGGCCGGCCGGTGCCGCTGCTCGCATTGCCCCCGGCGCCGTCGTTGCTGCCGATGCCGTTGCCGACGAGCACCGCCCAGCGGTTGTCGCTCATCTTCACGATCTGGTGCGACCCGATGGCCTCGCTCGAGGTCGGCGGGCTCACGATGTAGCCGAGGTCCGCGAGGTCGGTGTCGGACGTGTTCGTGTACTCGAACAGCACGCCGCTGCCGGCGGTGACGTCGGTCTTGGTGACGTCGATCGCGATCAGCCCGCGGGCGCCCCGCCCGAAGGGCACGACCGCGACCGTGCGCCACGCCGGGGCGGCGTCCGTGCCGGTGTTCGCATGGCCGACCATCGGCTGCGCGTCGACGAAGTACGGGTTGAGGCGCACCTGGCCGATCGTGGTGTCGCTGTAGCGCGCGGCCTGGCGCAGCATCGTGTCCGGCACGATCGCCCAGGCCTCGGTCACGCCGTCGATCTTGATCGAGGCGGCGTGGATCGCGCCGTCGTTGCCGCCCCAGATCACCATCGGACCGGGTCGAGACACCGTGCTGCGGAACTTTCCGTAGCCGGGATGGTTGGCCTCGTTCAGGCCGGCGATCGCGCGTTCGGGGATCACCGTGGGCGCGGAATTGATGATCGGACCGAGCGGCCCGCCGGCGCGGCTGCGGAACGTGCCGTCGGTGCCGCGCAGGTACGCGATGCGGTCCGAGCCCTTGCCGTCGTCCACGCCGGAGAGCCCGCGATTCAGCATGCTCCTCTGGTCGGCGCTCGCGTCGGACCAGCCGAGCTTGACGAGCGAGATCGACCCCGAGGCGCCGCCGCTGTCGTTCCGCGTCAGGTACATCGTCCGCAGGTCCGCCTTCGACGCGGTGACCGACGAGGACATCTTGACCAGGTTGGCGACGTCGAGCTTCAGCGACGAGTCCAGGCCCATCGACCACAGGTCGCCGGCGAAGGTCTTGAGCGCGTAGCGGCCCTGCAAGGCGAACGTCCGCGTCTCGCCGCTCGACAGGTCGCCGGCGAGCGCGCGGGTGGAGGTGACGGCGGCCGCCGCGGCATAGCCGTCGGAGCCCGAGCCCGACCACAGGACCTTGTCGGCGAGCAGCGTCTCGAGCGCGGTGCTTGCCGCCGTGACCACCGCGGTGGTCACCTTCAGCGTGGAGCCGGCCTCGCAGAGGGCGGGATCGGGGCCTTTCGTGTCGAAGCAGACCTGACGCGGCGGGCCCTTCCAGGTCACGTCGACGCCCACCGTCCCCGAGGAGCTGTACAGGTTGCCCGAGCTCAGCATCTGGTAGGTGATGTTCAGCGACGGGTACTGGTCGAAGGGCACGTCGCTGATGTCCAGGGTGTACTTGCCCGTCTCGAACGTGCGGTTGGGCTTCAGCGACGCCGGCAGCAGCGTGCCGTTCCCGTCGCGCAGCGTGACCTTGATCGACGACAGGCCCGACATGCCGCCCCACTCCATCGTCGGCGAGACCCGCACCGCATCCCAGCCGGACACGAACGCGGACGCGCCGTCGCAGCGGTAGTAGTCCGCGGGCTTCACGGTGAAGGTGCGGGGGTCGGTGGCCGATCCGGCGTCCCGGCAGGCGCCGAGGGTGTCGATGTGGAGCTGGTAGGCGATCGCCGCGTCGCCGAGCATCAGCAGGCAGTTCGGCCGGGTCGGATCGAACCGGACCGAGTAGGCCCGGTCGTTCTTGTTCGTGTACATCGGGAAGCCCGGACAGACCGCGTCCTTCGCGAAGTCGAAGCAGCTCAGTCCGTTGCCGCTCTTGCGGGGCATGTAGATCTTGCTGCCCGCCACCGCGTTGAAGTTCGTCGAGTAGACGTAGTTGGACGTGTTCCAGCCCACCGCGGGCACCCACGAGCGATGATCCTGGAGGAACGTCTTCGCGGCCGAACCCAGCGTGAACGTCGTGCCGCCCGGGGTTCGGCAGTGTTCGAGGCTGCCGGAGCAGACGCCCTTCGGCGCGCCCACGGCGTCCGGGATCGGGATGATGCCGCCGTACACCCCGGCGTCGTAGCCGGCGACGCCGTTCCAGCCCGTGCAGGGGGCGTTGGTGGCCGGGTCGTGACACCACATCTTCGACGGGCTCACGAAGAACATCTTCCCGTCGAGCATCGTCGACGTGACCCGGTGCATCCCGCCGATGTTGCCGAGGGCGTAGTTCGTCGTGCCGCAGGTGGCCTTCTGCACGATGTCGAAGCAGCTGAGCTTGCCGGTGTTGTCGAACACGAAGTACCTCGACCCGAACTGCTCGAGGTTCGTGTGCTTCTCGCCGCCGATGGCCGTGCTGGCCTTGCCGAGCGACCAGCCCCCGCAACTCTTCAGCGTGTCGAGGTTCGTGCAGACGACCCAGATCTCGGCGGCCATGTCCTGCACGGCGACGAACAGCTCGCCGGTCTCGTAGTTGATCGCGTCCATCGAGCTGTGCGGCGTATAGGTCCGCCAGGTCGAGAACGCGGTCAGGGCCTCGCCGTCGGTCTTGCTGAAGCTCATGCCGCTCTTGTCGGCCGGGAAGCCGGGGCAGCTGTCGCCCGACTTCGCCGTCCGGCAGTTCAGCGGACGGCGCCGATCCGAGTCCTTCCAGCTCGCCTCGCCCGAGTCGGCGTGGTGGTTCACGACGTAGAAGTTCTTCTTGTACGGAATGACCCGGAACCCGTCGCCCGTCCCGGTGAAGTCCGTCGACTTCTCGGTCTGCGAGAAGTCGATCTTCAGCATCGGGTCCATGTGCCAGGCGACCGCGGTCAGGTTCGCCGTGCCCGAGGGCTCGGTCGCCGCCCAGGTCGAGTCGGTCTTCCACTTCACCGTCGTGTTCGGCGGTGTCTTCATCGACCCGGCCTGCCAGCGGTGGCCGGAGGGGATCGACTGCTCGCCGTCGCCGACCCAGGGCACGGGCTGGCGCGACTGCAGGTACTGGATCCACCTGGCGACGTCGCCGCCGGAGATGTCGGTCGTGCTGTTGATCGTCGGCGAGGACGCGGGCGCGACCACCTGGGCCTCGAGCCTGAGGTGGCTGCCGATCAGGCTCTGGGCGTGTGCGGCTCCGCACGCGACGACCGCGAGCAGCGCCGCGATGCGGGCGAGGGACGAGGGAATCATCTGCATGGCCGATACACTTCCTGCAACTCGCTGACCGTGTCGGCGGAGCCGCCGTAGCCCCGCGCGGTGATGCGGAACAGCGGCACCGGCTCGCCGGAGCCCGTGATCGAGACGTCGAACGCGTCGATGTGGTAGCGCGGCTGGGCCGCGACGCCGTCGATCTTCGGCGCATCCGTCTTCGCGCCGATCTCCACCGCGCAGCCGCCGGCCTTGCAGTTGCCGCGGGAGACCGTCCAGTCGACCTCCGGCGGCGCGGCGGCGGGATTGGTGCCGAGCAGCCGGATCCCGTAGCCGTCGGCGATCGGCATCATCTGCGAGCAGTGCGGCGCGACCGACATGCAGTGCTCGTTCGGCGTGTCCGGGTTCAGCACCTGGGCGAGGGTGCCGGTCTTCCACTTCATGCAGGCGATGTCGGTCTCGGCGTCCCGCAGCGCGGCCTCGGCCGCCTGCCGGGCGAGCGACAGGTCGCGCTCGTCGCGCGCCGTGCGGAACAGGGCGTTCAGCCCGTTCGCCTGCGAGAGCGCGACCATGCCCGCGACGGCCGACAGCAGGAGGACCACGAGCAGCGCCACGCCGTGCTGCCGCCTGCGGTCCGGGGTCCGCCCGGCGGATCGGATCGGTACGTGTCTCATGGCATGGCCACCGCGGATCGGACCGCGTTCCGCACGGTCATGGTGAATCGGTGCGCGCGACGCAGTCGGGCGTCGTCGGACCGGGTCGGCTGACCGGCGCAATCCCGGTTGAACACGTTCGTCGTCGTGCCGAGGTCGGCGCTGCCGGGCTCGCCCCGGATCAGCAGGCACACTTGGGCGGTGAGCACCGACCCCCAGGCCGCCGGACCGAGCGCGTCGACGACGTCGGCGGTCACGTAGCGCGCCACCGATTCGGCACCCCCGGGGTTGGGCTGCGGCAGCGCGTAGAGCACCTGGAACTGCTCGACGTTGCCGGCGATCCGCACCGCCGAGTCCGGGTCGCCGTTGCCGATGCACATCAGCTGCTGCGTCGACGTGTCGAGGTAGTAGCGGTTGATCACCACGTCGCCGGCCGGGTTCGCCTTCGAGTTGTCGGCGGCGCGGGGGCTGCGCGCGCCGCAGTCGCTGCGGTAGCCGCGGTTCAGGTCGAACGCGGTGGCGAGGCTCGGCGCCTGCCAGCCGTTGGGCGTCGCCAGCGCCTGGTAGGCGATGCTCAGCGAGCTCGCGAGCGGCGCGGGGGTGGCGTCGCACCCGTAGTCGAGCAGGCCCTTCGGCTTGGTATAGGTCCCGTTGCAGCCGTGGACCGAGCGCAGGCCCGGGTGCGAGATCGCGTAGACGCCGGCCAGCAGGTCGCCGCTGCCCTGCGTGTTCGCCGCGCCGAGGCTGTCGAGCGACGACAGGTAGCCGCGGTTGTCGGCGTTGGCCATCAGGTCGACGTAGCCGGCCTGCAGCAGCTGCTTGCCGAGGTAACCGCCGGCCGCTTGCGCCGCGTCGGCGATGACGGCCGCGCCGCTCTGCGAGGTCGTCGAGCGGTTGACGCCCGCGAACGCACCGAAGGCGACGCCGATGACCGACAGTCCGAGCATCAGCCCGATCAGGAGTTCGATCAGGCCGCTGCCCTGCTGGGCAGCGCGTGGGTGCGGCGCCGGCATGGCGGGACGGGCGCTCACAGCGTGAACTCCATGACCAGACACCGGACGCCCGACTTCGCCGCGATCTGGAACTTCGGTGCGTTGTCGCACTGGGGATCGGTGATCGGCGCCGGTGCGCCGTTGGCGCGGTCGATCGACGGCTCGGACCAGGCCACGACGATCCGCCGTCGTGCGTTGCCGAGGTCCACCACCGAGCCTGCGCCCGCGGGCAGGGACGTCTGGACCTGGGCCAGCCACGCCGCCAGCGCGAAGTCCGCGAAGCCCTTCGCGGTGGCGCAGGGCGGCAGCGCCACGTCGGTGCTCGGCGGACGCACGAAGCGGCCGCCGCAGGTCGGCACCGACAGCGCGTCGCTCGCCGTGAGGGCGGCGTAGGTGTCCTCGAGCACGAAGCCGCGGTCGGTCGCCAGGGCTTCGACGGCGCTGCGGTTGGCACGCATCTGTTCGGCGATGTCGGTGGCGAGCGCCGCCGCGCGCACCATCGCCTGACCCGAGCGCTGGGCCCGCGCGGTGTTCGTCACGAGCATCGCGATCCCGAGGAAGGCCACCGACAGGACCAGCATCGCGACGCCCACCTCGAGGAGCGCGACGCCGCGCTGCAGGTGCCGGCGGGCCGGGGTTCGACGGGGGGTGGTCACGGTTCGCACTGGGTCTTCGATCCGCAGTCGGCCGACGACAGCACGGCGGCGCGGCCCACCCGGCTCACCACGACGTAGCTGCGTGCCGAGTTCGACTTGAACGCGATGGTGCGTGCCGATCCGGAGCTGAACACGTGCTCGCCCGAGGGCAGCACGCTGACCGGTGCCGCCTGGCCCTCGCCGACGCTGCTGCCGGTGGGCAGCCCGGTCCGGACGGCGATCAGCAGGTCGGCGCCGTCGTAGCCGCCGGAGGCGTCGAGATCCGCATAGAGGATCCAGCCGTTGTTCCAGTTCGACGCGGACGCGGCGCAGGTGTTGGTCGACGCCGCCCGCGGACACAGGGTCACCGGCACGCCGCGGCGAGCCGCTTCCGTGCGTGCGTTGCCCAGGGTGGAGACGAACTCGCCCGACATCGCGCGGACGCGGTTCGTCTCGAGCGGCCCGCTGAAGGTCGGCGCCACCATCGCCGTCATCACCCCGAGCACCGACAGCGAGACGAGCATCTCGACGAGGGTGAAGCCGCCGATCGTCCCGCGGTGATCGTTCCGGGGCGCGTCTCCGGGTCGGGAGACGCCACCGTCGGAAGCGCGGGCGGCGGAAGGGCAGGCGGTCGGCATCGGAACGGAGACGTGAAGGCGCTCGGTCGTTGGAACAGCGGGCTTAGGCTAACGGTGTTGCGAAACAGTCCGGACACCTGACCGATGAGCGGGCTGACCCGCGGCGGGTGCGGTCGCCGGGGGCGTGTGGAATCGGTCACGGTCCTGACGGGAGGGCGACGCCCGGCGCGTGACGGAGTTCCTGGTTCCGGTCGCGACGGGTCGGGTGCCGACCGCTCTGCGCGTCGTCGATCGGCGACCGACGAACGGTCGGTGCGGTGCCGTCCCGCGCCGCCGGGCCGACCCGGTCGCGGACCGTCGGTTGACGCGGATCAGTCCGTCGTCGGGGGGCCGGACCCGTCGTCGTCGGCGCCCATCAGCCGCCGCCAGCCCGCGTGCCCGAGTCGGCGCAGCGTCTCGATGTTGCGCTCGTAGATCTCGGCCGCGTCGGGGACCGCCTCGATCGCGCGATCGAGGCTCTCCTCGCGCAGCAGGTGCAGCATCGGCCAGGGCGAGCGGTTGGTGTGGTTCGCCGGGTCGTCGGGGGGCGCGTCGGCGAAGACGTAGTCGGGGTGGAAGCTGGCGATCTGCAGCGTGCCGTCCAGGCCGGCCTTGCGGACGGCGCGCTCGGCCGCCTCGACGAAGTCCAGGTAGTCGTCGAAGTCGGCGAGCGCGCGCGGATGGACGAGCAGCGTCGTGTCGATCGCCTCGGGGTCGGCGTCGGCCAGCAGGCGCAGCTCGTGCCGCAGTTCGTCGAGGAGCTCGCGGCGGTCCGCCGCGCCGGTGACCGCCCAGCGGATCTGCCCCTTCACGTGCACCGCCTTCGCGAACGGGCACAGGTTCAGGCCGATCACGCCGCGCTCGAGCCAGCGGCGGGTGGCGGCGACGACCTCGGCCTCGTCGGGCTCGCCGTCGGCCGCGACGTACGGGATGTGCACCGGCCCGCCCGGTCTCACATGCGGAACACGCCGAACCGGGTCTCCGGGATCGGCTGGTTCAGGCTCGCCGACAGGCCGAGCGCGAGCACGCGGCGGGTGTCGGCCGGGTCGATCACGCCGTCGTCCCACAGGCGTGCGGTCGCGTAGTACGGATGGCCCTCGCGTTCGTACTGCTCGAGCAGCGGCTGCTTGAACGCGGCCTCGTCCTCGGTGCTCCAGGCGCCGCCCTTCGCCTCGATGCCGTCGCGCCGCACGGTGGCGAGCACCGAGGCGGCCTGCTCGCCGCCCATCACGCTGATCCGCGCGTTCGGCCACATCCAGAGGAAGCGCGGCGAATACGCGCGGCCGCACATCCCGTAGTTCCCGGCGCCGAAGCTGCCGCCGATGATCACGGTGAACTTCGGCACCTGCGCGCAGGCGACCGCGGTGACGAGCTTCGCGCCGTTGCGTGCGATGCCCTCGTTCTCGTACTTGCGGCCCACCATGAAGCCGGTGATGTTCTGCAGGAAGAGCAGCGGGATCTTCCGCTGGCAGCACAGCTCGATGAAGTGCGCGCCCTTGAGCGCCGACTCCGAGAACAGGATGCCGTTGTTCGCGACGATGCCGATCGGCATCCCGTGGATCCGCGCGAAGCCGGTGACCAGCGTGGTGCCGTAGCGCGCCTTCCATTCGTCGAGCTCCGAGCCGTCGACGATCCGCGCGATCACCTCGCGGACGTCGTAGGGCTTGCGGGTGTCGGTGGGGATCACCCCCCAGAGCTCGCGCGGGTCGTACAGCGGCTCGCGCGGCTCGGCGCGCACGAGCTGCTCGGGCTTCTTCCAGTTCAGGTTGCCGACGATGCGGCGCGCGAGCGCGAGCGCATGGGTGTCGTCCTGCGCGAGCCAGTCCGACACGCCCGACAGCCGCGTGTGCACGTCGCCGCCGCCGAGGTCCTCGGGCGTGACCACCTCCCCGGTGGCCGCCTTCACCAGCGGCGGGCCGCCGAGGAAGATCGTCCCCTGGTTCCTCACGATGATCGACTCGTCGCTCATCGCCGGCACGTAGGCGCCGCCCGCGGTGCACGAGCCCATCACCACCGCGATCTGCGGGATGCCCTGCGCCGACAGGTTCGCCTGGTTGTAGAAGATCCGGCCGAAGTGGTCGCGGTCCGGGAAGACCTCGTCCTGGTTCGGCAGGTTCGCGCCGCCGGAGTCCACCAGGTAGATGCAGGGCAGCCGGTTCTGCTGCGCGATCTCCTGCGCCCGCAGGTGCTTCTTCACGGTGACCGGGTAGTAGGTGCCGCCCTTCACCGTGGCGTCGTTGCACACGATCACGCATTCGACGCCGGCCACCCGACCGATGCCGGTGACGATGCCGGCGCACGGCGCCTCGCCGTCGTACATGCCGTGCGCGGCGAGCGGCGAGAATTCGAGGAAGGGGGTGCCGGGGTCGAGCAGGCCGTCGACGCGCTCGCGGGGCAGCAGCTTGCCGCGCGCGACGTGCTTCGCACGGGCGGCCTCGCCGCCGCCGGCGGCGGCCTGCGCGAGCTTCGCCTTCAGGTCGGCGACGAGCGCTTCCATCGCGCGGGCGTTGGCCTGGAAGGCGTCCGAGCGGACGTCGAGCTGGGTGGGAATCGGGTGCATGGTCTCAGGCGGCAAGGAGCGCCGGCAGTCGGCGCATGTCGTCGAACACCGCGGCGGCGCCGGCGGCGAGCAGGGCGCGCGGATCGGTATGCGCGCAGTAGCCGAGCACGAGCGCGCCGGCGGCCACGCCCGCGGCGGTGCCGGTGGGCGTGTCCTCGATCACCGCGCAGCGCGCGGGGTCGATGGCGAGCGCGTGCGCGGCGAGCAGGTAGACGTCGGGCGCGGGCTTCGCGCGCTCGACCATGTCGGCGCCGAAGAGCCGCGAGCCGGCGACCGGTGCCGCACGGTGCGCCGCCGTGCCGGCGGGGCCCGCCGCGAGCAGGCGCGCCGACTCGGTCTCGAACCGCGCGAGCAGGCCGGTGGTGCCCAGGGTGAGGCGCATCTTCGCGCGGTCGGCGCCCGAGGCGACCGCGTAGGGCATCGCCGCCGCATCCAGCGCGTCGAGCGCGTCGGCGATGCCGGTGACCGCGGTCACCTCCTTTGCGAGCGCCGCGTCCCGGCGTGCGACGAAACCCGCGTACCAGTCGGTGGTCAGCGTGCGCCCGGACAGCCGCTCGATGATCGCGATCTCGTCGCGCAGCGCCTTCCCCATGAAGGTCCGCATCGTCTGCTCGAGCGAGAAGCCGATGCCCAGCTCGTTGAGCATCGCGGTCAGCACGCGGTTGGTGATCGGCTCGCTGTCCACGAGCACGCCGTCGCAGTCGAAGATCGCGGCCTCGACGCGCACGCGCTCAGCCCCGTCCGGCGGGCAGCGGATGCCCGGGCATCAGGTCGTACGGATGTTTCCAGCCGGGCATCGCCTGCAGCCGGCCGAGCCAGGCGCGGATCGCCGGGTACGCGGCCCAGTCGACGCCGAACTCGCGCTCGTACCAGAGGTAGCCGGCGAGCGACAGGTCGGCGATCGAGGGCTTGTCGAGCGCGACCCAGTCGCGGCCGGTGAGCTGCGTCTCGAGCACGCCGATGGCCGCCATCGCGCGGGCGCGGAACATCTCGACCACCGCCGGGTTCGGCTCCGGGGCGAACTGCATCAGGAAACGCAGCGTGGCGATGTAGCTGGTGAGCTTGTGGTTGTCCCACAGCAGCCAGCGCAGCACCTCGCGGCGCTCGTCCTCGCCCTCCCAGTCGAAGCGGCCGAGCGCGTGCGCGAGGTAGTCGAGGATCACGCCGGACTGCGACAGCCGCCGGCCGCGGTGCTCGAGCACCGGCACCTCGCCCATCACGTTGAGCGCGCGGTAGGCCGGCGTGCGGGTCTCGCCGCCGAAGAAGTCGACGAAGCGCGGCGTCCAGTCGGCGTCGCAGAGGTTCAGCATCAGCGCGGCCTTGTAGGCGTTGCCGGACTGGGCGAAGCAGTGGAGCGTGTACTCGGCGGCCATGCGGGTCTCCTCGGGCCGGTCGCGGATCAGGCGCGGCGCAGGTGCTGGCGGAAGAACGCGTCCGAGCGCTCGAACGCGGTGGTCGCCGAGTCCTCGTGCCAGTCCTTGTGCCCGAAGCGGTTGAAGCCATGGCCGGCCGGATAGACGTGGCAGGCGGCCTCGGGGAAGGCCGCGCTGATCCTGCGCACCGTCTCCATCGTGATCAGCGCGTCGTGCTCGCCGAAGTGCAGCATCAGCGGCGACTGCGGCCGCTCGTGCAGGTAGGGCGCGGTGCGGCCGCCGTAGTAGCCCACCGCCGGCAGACCGAGCCGCGTGGCCGACAGCGCGGCCACCGTGCCGCCCCAGCAGAAGCCGACCACGCCGGTGGGCAGGTCGCCGGCCACCTGCCGCTGCGCGGCCCGGATGTCGCGCAGCGGCGCGTCCAGGCCCAGGCGGTCGACGAGGCCGCGCGCGGTGGCGGTGTCCTCGGGCGTGTAGCCGAGCTCGACGCCGGCCGGCTCGAGCCGGTCGAAGAAGGCGGGCGCCACCGCGAGCCAGCCGGCCTTCGCCCACTGCTCGGCCGCCACCCAGCGGATGTGGTCGTTGACGCCGAAGATCTCCTGCATCACCACCACGCAGCCCTTCGGGTCGCCCTCGGGCCGCGCGACGAACGCGCGCACCGAGGCCCCGTCGATCGCCTGAAGTGTCACCGTCTCCATCTGCCTCACCCCTCGTTGGCCAGCGCGCGGCCGATCAGGATCTTCTGGATGTCGCTCGTGCCCTCGTAGATCTGGCAGACGCGGACGTCGCGCCAGATCCGTTCGACCGGGAAGTCCTCGACGTAGCCGTAGCCGCCGTGGACCTGGATGGCATCCGAGCAGACGCGCTCGGCCATCTCGGAGGCGAAGAGCTTGGCCATCGCCGCCTCCTTCAGGCAGGGCCTGCCCGCGTCCTTCAGCGCGGCCGCGTGCAGGATCAGCTGGCGCGCGGCCTCGATCGAGGTCGCCATGTCGGCGAGCCGGAACTGCACCGCCTGGTGCTGGAAGATCGGCTGCCCGAAGGCCTCGCGTTCCTTCGCGTAGCGCAGCGCGGCCTCGAAGGCCGCACGCGCCATGCCGACCGACTGCGAGGCGATGCCGATGCGGCCGCCTTCCAGGCCCGACAGGGCGATCCGGTAGCCCGCGCCTTCCTCGCCCAGCAGGTTCTCCGCGGGCACTCGGCAGTTCTCGAAGCGGATCTGCGCGGTGTCGGACGCATGCTGGCCCACCTTGCGCTCCAGGCTCGCGACGATGTAGCCGGGCGTGGAGGTGGGCACGAGGAACGCGGAGATGCCGCGCTTGCCGGCGGCCTTGTCGGTCACCGCCATCACGATCGCGACGTCGGCGTTCTTCCCGGAGGTGATGAACTGCTTGACGCCGTCGATCACGTACTCGACGCGGCCGTCGGCCCCGACCTCGCGGCGCGCGGTGGTGCGAAGCGCGGACGCGTCCGAGCCCACGTGCGGCTCGGTCAGGCAGAACGCGCCCAGCATCTCGCCGCGCGCGAGCGGCACCAGCCAGCGGTCCTTCTGCGCGTCGGTGGCGTAGGCCATGAGAATGGAGCAGACCGGGCAGTTGTTGACCGACACCACGGTGGACGTGGCGCCGTCGCCGGCCGCGATCTCCTCGAGGATCACCGCGAGCGCGGTGTAGTCGAGGCCTGCGCCGCCCCAGCGCTCGGGCACGGCCACGCCGTAGCAGCCGAGCTCGGCCAGGCCCTTCAGCGCGTCGGCGGGGAAGGTGCCCTCGCGGTCCCAGGCGGCGGCGTTCGGCGCGATCTTCTCGGTCACGTAGGCGCGGACCGCGTCTCGCACCATGCCGAGTTCTTCGTTCGGGATCATCGTGTCGTCCTCACGGGGCGGGCCTCACCAGGCCCGTGCCTTCGGCTTCGAGCGCGACGCCGGCCGGCGTGCTCGCCGTGCCGCGCGCGGTCACCACCCAGCCGCGGTGGCGCGGCGTGTACCTGCGCGACACCACTTCCCAGTCGATGCGCAGTTCGTCGCCGACGTGCACCGGCGCGCGCAGCGAGAAGCTGAAGCCCATGCCGAGCGCGTCGCGGGCCACGCCGTCGTCGCGGCGGGTGAACCAGCTGGCGAACGCGCCCATCATCGCCGAGACGGTCTGCGTGCCGCTCGCGATCAGGCCGCCGACCGGCGTGGCGGCGGCGAAGGCGGCGTCGTGGTGCATCGGGTTCGCGTCGCCGGTGAGGTCCGCGAAGCGGCGGACCTCGTCCTCGCTCCAGCACACGGTGCGGCCGAAGCGCTCGCCGACGCGGACCAGCGCGTCGATCTCGGGCGGCACGGCGTCGTCCGCCATCGCGCTCAGACGCCGGGCTGGGGGCCCCAGTCGCGCTCGGGCGGGGCGGGGATCCGGGCGTCGACCTCGATCTCGATCCGCATCCGCGGATCGACGAGGCCCACGATCATCGCGGTGGCGGCCGGGCGCGCCGTCGCGAAGGCCTCGCCGAACAGCGGCGCGACGCGCTCGAAGTCCTTCGCGTCGGTCAGCAGGTAGCGCACGCGGACGACGTCGTCGAGCGTGCAGCCGGCCTGCGCCAGCGCCGCCGCGATGTTGGCGAGGCACTGCCGCGTCTGCACGAGGACGTCGTCGTCGATCGTCATCGTCGTGTAGTCGAAGCCGGTGGTGCCCGAGACGTGCACGTCCCGGCCGTCGACCACCGCCCGGGAGTAGCCGGCGATGCGCTCGAACGACGAGCCCGACGAGATCAGCCGGCGACCGTTCACCATGGGATCGCCTGGCCGCGGTAGTCGAGGAAGCCGCCGCTGGGGTAGGCCTTGCGGTCGGCGATCACGTCGCGCAGGCCGGTCACGCTGTCGGTCACCGCGACATCGGCGTTCGGCCCGCCCATGTCGGTGCGCACCCAGCCCGGGTGCAGCGACAGCACGCGGATGCCCATCGGCGAGTAGTCGGCGTGGGCCATCTTCGCGACCATGTTCACCGCCGCCTTGGAGACGCGGTAGAGCATGCCGTAGCTCGCCTGCGCCTCGGCGATCGAGCCCATCCGGCTCGAGACGAAGGCGAGCGTGCCCTGCGCGGGCGCGAGCAGCGGCGCGAGGATCGGCAGCAGCCGCATCGCGCCGAGCACGTTGGTGCGCATCACCAGGTCGAACTGCTCGTCGGTGGGCGGCGACTGGACGGTGCTGGTGCGCAGCCCGTAGACGCCGGCGTTGACGATCGCGACGTCGAGCTTCTCGCCGTCGAGCTGCCAGGCGATGCCGGCGATGTCCTCGGTGCGCTGCACGTCGAGCTTCAGCGTGTGGCAGCCGAGGTCGCGCAGCCGGATGCGATCGTCCTCGCCGCGGAACGTGGCGAAGACGGTCCAGCCGGCCGCGCGGTACTGCGTGGCGAACTCGAGGCCGATGCCCCGCGACGCGCCGAGGACGAGGATGCCGGGCATCAGACCAGCTCGATGCCCACCGCCGTCGCCTCGCCGCCGCCGATGCACAGCGAGGCCACGCCGCGCCTGCCGCCGGTCTTGCGCAGCGCGCCGATCAGCGTGACGATCAGCCGCGCGCCCGACGCGCCGATGGGATGGCCGAGCGCGACCGCGCCGCCGTGCACGTTGACCTTCTCGTGCGGGATGCCGTGCTCCTTCATCGCGGCCATGGCCACCACCGCGAAGGCCTCGTTGATCTCGTAGAGGTCCACGTTCGCGGTCGACCAGCCGGTCTTCGCGTAGAGCTTCTGGATCGCCCCCACCGGGGCGGTGGTGAACCACTGCGGCTCCTGCGAGTGCGTGGCGTGCGCGACCAGGCGGGCGACCGGCTTCAGGCCGAGCTTCTCGGCGGTGGACGCGCGCATCATCACCATCGCGGCCGCGCCGTCGGAGATCGACGACGAGGTGGCGGCGGTGACGGTGCCGTCCTTGCGGAACGCGGGCTTGAGCGTCGGGATCTTCTCGATGTTCGACTTGAACGGGCTCTCGTCCTTGTCGAGGGTGACGTCGCCCTTCTTGCCGGCCACCGTCAGCGGCGCGATCTCCCAGCCGAACGAGCCGTCGGTGTTGGCGGCCTTCGCACGCTCGGTCGACGCGATGGCGTACCGGTCCTGCTCCTCGCGGGTGAAGGTGTACTTGCCCGCGCAGTCCTCGGCGAACTGGCCCATCGACTTGCCGCCGCCGTTCGGGGTCTTCTCGTAGGCGTCCTCCAGCCCGTCGAGCGCCATGTGGTCGAACAGCGTGGCGTGGCCGTAGCGGTAGCCGCCGCGGCCCTTGAGCATCAGGTAGGGCGCGTTCGACATGCTCTCCATGCCGCCGGCGACGACGATGTCCTGGCTGCCCACGGCGAGCAGGTCGTGCGCGAGCATCGCGGCCTTCATGCCCGAGCCGCAGACCTTGTTGATCGTGGTGGCGCCCACCGACATCGGCAGGCCGGCGCCCAGCGTGGCCTGGCGGGCCGGGGCCTGGCCCTGGCCGGCGGGCAGCACGCAGCCCATGATGACTTCCTGCACCTGCTCGGGGGTCAGGCCGGCGCGCTGGACCGCCGCCCGGATGGCGTGCGAGCCGAGCTGGTGGGCGGCGAAGCCGGACAGCTCGCCCTGCATGGCGCCGATGGGCGTGCGGGCGACGGAGACGATGACGACGGGATCGGCCATGGCGGGCTCCTCGGGAGAAGGTCGGGCGTGGATCAGGCGTGGGGTTCGGCCGCGGCGGCGGCCGGGGCGGACGGAGCGGGGGCCGCCTGCGCGGCCTCCAGCTCATCATAGCGGTTCCGGAACCGCACGGATTCGGGGTACGGGAAGACGTCGTCGAAGCGGCCGGCGCGCACGTGGGCCTGCTTGCGCTGCCAGAAGACCGCGTCGAGCAGGTCGCCGTGGTGGTTCATGAAGATCGAGCGCACCCGCGGGTCGCCGAGCAGGAAGGTGCCGAACTCCTCGGGGAACACGTCGTTCGGGCCGACGTTGTACCAGGGCTCGGACGACATCTCGTCCTCGGGCGTGCGCGGCGGCGGGATCCGGCGGAACACGCAGTCGGTCACGTAGGCCACCTCGTCGTAGTCGTAGAAGACCACGCGGTTCTGGCGGGTGACGCCGAAGTTCTTCCACAGCATGTCGCCCGGGAAGATGTCGGCGGCGACCATCTGCTTGATCGCGTCGCCGTACTCGATGACCGCGTGCTCGCGCTCGGCGTCGGTGGCGCGCTCGAGGTAGAGGTTGAGCGGCACCATCCGGCGCTCGATGTACAGGTGCCGGATCACCAGCGTGTCCTCGTTCTCCTCGAGCAGCGAGGGCGCGGTGGCTCGGAGCTCGGCGAGCAGCGCGTCGTCGAAGCGCGCCTTCGGGAACGGCACGTCGGAGTACTCCCAGGTGTCGGCCATCCGGCCCACCCGGTCGTGCTGCTTCACGCGCTGGTACTGCTGCTGGATGAACTCGCGGCTGACGTCCTTGTTCCGCTTGTCCTTGATGATCTTGAAGACGTAGGGGAACGAGGGCAGCGTGAACACGCCCATCACCAGGCCCTTGATGCCCGGCGCGATGACGAACTTGTCGGTCGAGTGCTTCAGGTGCGCGAGGAAGTCGCGGTAGAACGCGGTCTTGCCCTGCTTGTGCAGGCCGAGCATGGTGTAGAGCTCGGACTCGGGCTTGCTCGGCATCAGCGACTTCAGGAAGCGCACGCAGGCCGAGGGCACCTCCATGTCGACCATGAAGTAGGCGCGCGAGAAGTTGAACAGCGCCTCGATGCGGTCGTTGCCGTGCAGGAAGGTGTCGAGGAACAGGCGGCCGCGCGCGTCCTGCAGGATCGGGATCGCGAAGGGCGTGACCTCGCCGTCGTCGATGATCCGGCCGATCAGGTAGGCGCCCTTGTTGCGGAAGAAGAGCGTGCGCAGCACGTTCAGCTGGAAGTCCGAGCCGCGCGCCGGGCCGTCGGCCACCACGCCGCGCATCGCGTCGGTGACGAGCTTCAGGTCGCGGTCGATGTCGACGTAGGGGCAGGCCAGCCCGAAGTCCACCAGCATCCGGCGCAGCGCCGCGGTCAGGTCCTGCTGGCCGGGGTAGTAGCTGCGGAAGCTCGGCGGATCGCCGTCGAGCCAGTCGGTCGAGACCGCCGGCCGAACGAAGATGAAGTCGTTGTGGAAGTAGGTCCGGTGCAGCAGCTTCGCGCAGACCGAGTTGAAGAAGGTCTCGGCGAGCTCGGGCTGGCGGTGCTCGGCGAGCAGCGCGACGTAGTGGCGCTTGACCTGGTTCCAGTTGCCGTCGGCGAGCTCGGCCGCGTTGAACTCGCGCTCGATGCGCTGGACCGCCTCGCGGACTCGCGCGTCGTAGAAGTCGATCCGCTCGCGGGCGAGATGGCGGATCGCGTGCCAGTCGGCCGCCTCGTAGCGCGACTTCGCCTGCTGCGCGTTGTAGCGGAAGAGCGCGTAGTGGCGGTCGAAGCCGGCGAGGATCGCCTCGGCGATCGCGCGGGCCTGGTCGTTGCGGCGGTTCATCGCGGGCGGTCCGGTGCGCTCACTTCGTCTCGGCGAACAGCTCGCGGCCGATCAGCATCCGCCGGATCTCCGAGGTGCCCGCGCCGATCTCGTAGAGCTTCGCGTCGCGCCACAGCCTGCCGGTGGGGTACTCGTTGATGTAGCCGTTGCCGCCCAGGCACTGGATCGCCTCGCCGGCCATCCAGGTCGCCTTCTCGGCCGAGTACAGGATGGCCGCGGCGGCGTCCTTGCGCAGCGAGCGCACGTCGACCTCGCCGCGGTGCGCGCGGTCGCACTGCTTGCCCACCTCGTAGACGTAGGCGCGGCAGGCCATCATCGTGCTGTACATGTCGGCGAGCTTGCCCTGCATCAGCTGGAACTCGCCGATGGGCTGGCCGAACTGCTTCCGATCGTGCAGGTAGGGCACGACGACATCCATGCAGGCGGACATGATGCCCAGCGGCCCGCCCGACAGCACCGCGCGCTCGAAGTCGAGCCCGCTCATCAGCACGTTGACGCCGCGGCCCACGCCCTTCAGGTCGTCGCCGTCGATGCCGCCCAGCACGTTCTCGGCCGGGACCTCGCAGTCCTGGAACACCAGCTCGCCGGTGTGGCTGCCGCGCATGCCCATCTTGTCGAGCTTCTGCGCGACCGAGAACCCCTTGAAGCCCTTCTCGACGAGGAAGGCGGTGATGCCGCGCGGGCCGGCCTCCAGGTCGTTCTTCGCGTAGATCACCATCACGTCGGCGTCGGGGCCGTTGGTGATCCACATCTTCGAGCCGTTGAGCACCCAGCGGTCGCCCTTGAAGTCGGCGCGCAGCTTCATCGAGACCACGTCGGAGCCGGCGTTCGGCTCGCTCATCGCGAGCGCGCCGATCCACTCGCCGCTCACCAGCTTCGGCAGGTACTTCTCCTTCTGCCAGCGGGTGCCGTTGCGGTTGATCTGGTTGACGCACAGGTTCGAGTGCGCGCCGTAGGACAGGCCCACCGACGCCGAGCCGCGCGAGATCTCCTCCATCGCGACGATGTGGGCGAGGTAGCCCATGTCGGTGCCGCCGTAGGCCTCCGGCACGGTCATGCCGAGCACGCCGAGCTCGCCGAACTTGCGCCAGAGGTCCATCGGGAACTGGTCGGTCCGGTCGATCTCGCCGGCGCGCGGCGTGAGTTCGGCGGCGACGAACTGCTGCAGCGAATCGCGCAGCATCGCGACGTCTTCGCCCAGGTCGAACTGCAATCCGGGGAGGTTCAGCATCCGGGGGTCCCTGCGTGGCGTGGGGTGTCGGGGGAGGGGCTCAGTGCCGGACGTCGTCGCGGCCCTTCACCGTCATCATCGTGGCCTGCATCGTCGCGACCGTGCGGGCGCGGTCGCCGTCGACGGCCACCGCGTCGCCGTCGACGAATGTTACCGTCCGCCCCGCGCGCCGGACACGGCCGGTGAAGCGGAAGCGGTCGCCGGCGGCGGGTGCGAGGAAGTTGATCTTGAACTCGACGGTGAGCACGCCGGCGTCGGCCGGCATCAGCGTCGAGGCCGCGTAGCCGCAGGCCGCGTCGAGCACCGCGGCGAGCGCGCCGCCGTGGACGAAGCCGTGCTGCTGGGTGAGCTCGAGGTCGAAGGGCAGCTCGATCTCGGCCTCGCCGGGTTCCACGCGGGTCATCGTCGCGCCCATCATCGCCATGAAGCGCTGGCGCGCGAAGGACGCGCGTACCCGCGACGCGTAGCCGGGGTCGGCGGGCTCGGGCAGCGGGGCGTCGGGGACGAGGCGATCGGGCATGGCGGTGGGCGGTGCGGTGGCGGCCGGCGCGGCCCGACGGCACGGGCCGGCGCAGGGTAGTTGACGTTTACGTCAACGTCAATCGGCGGGTCCGCCCCGGCCGCGCCGGGCGGGCGAGGCCGCCTCGCCGCGTGGGACACGGGTGCCGGTGCC
>JBAXJZ010000019.1:0-19361 GCA_037137595.1 Burkholderiales bacterium
AGATCTCCGGCAACCGGCTGATCCTCGCCCGTGTCTGAACCGTACCCGGAGGAACGATGATCGGAACCAGCGTGGTGGCGGCGGTGGTGCTCGTGCTCGCCGTCGTCTTCGTGGTCCAGTGCCTGAAGGTCGTGCCGCAGCAGCACGCGTGGATCGTCGAGCGCCTGGGCAAGTACCACCGGACGCTGTCCCCCGGGCTGTCCTTCATCGTCCCCTTCGTCGACCGGGTCGCCTACAAGCACCTGCTGAAGGAGATCCCGATGGACGTGCCCAGCCAGGTCTGCATCACGAAGGACAACACGCAGCTCACGGTCGACGGCGTGCTCTACTTCCAGGTCACCGACCCGATGCGGGCCTCGTACGGGTCGTCGAACTTCATCGTCGCGATCACCCAGCTCGCGCAGACCACGCTGCGCTCGGTCATCGGCCGGCTCGAGCTCGACCGCACCTTCGAGGAGCGCGACTTCATCAACGCCAGCATCGTGTCGGCGCTCGACGAGGCGGCGATGAGCTGGGGCGTGAAGGTGCTGCGCTACGAGATCAAGGACCTGACGCCGCCGGCCGAGATCCTGCGCTCGATGCAGGCGCAGATCACCGCCGAGCGCGAGAAGCGCGCGCTGATCGCGGCCTCGGAAGGACGCAAGCAGGAGCAGATCAACATCGCCACCGGCGAGCGCGAGGCGGCGATCCAGCGCTCGGAGGGCGACCGGCAGGCGGAGATCAACAAGGCCGAAGGCCAGGCCGCGGCCATCACCACGGTCGCCGCCGCCACCGCCGAGGCGCTGCAGCGGATCGCCGACGCGATCCAGCGGCCGGGCGGTCCGGATGCGGTGAACCTCAAGGTCGCCGAGCAGTACGTGCAGGCCTTCGCGCAGCTCGCGAAGGAGGGCAACACGCTGATCGTGCCGGCGAACCTCGCCGAGATGTCCACGCTGGTGGCGGGCGCGCTGTCGGTGGCGCGCGGCGCGCAGAAGGTGAACGGACCGGGCTGACGCGGGCGGGGCGCGTCGCGCGCCACCGGGAGGCAGGCCGTCGCGCGGGCGGCAGGCGCTGCCGCGGGACGGATCAGCCGGCCACGCGCGTGCCGGTCTTCACCAGGCGCTGCTTCTCACGCTGCCACTCGCGCTCGCGCTCGGTGGCCCGCTTGTCGAACTGCTTCTTGCCCTTGGCCAGGCCGATCTCGAGCTTGATGCGGCCCGCCTTGTAGTGCAGGTCGAGCGGCACGAGCGTGTAGCCGGCGCGCTCCACCTTGCCGATCAGCTTGGCGGTCTCGGCCGCGTGCAGCAGCAGCTTGCGGGTGCGCGTGGGGTCGGGCCGCACGTGGGTGGAGGCGGCGGTGAGCGGCGTGACGTGTGCGCCGAGCAGGAACAGCTCGGCGCCGCGGACGATCACGTAGGCCTCCTTCAGGTGCACGCGGCCGGCACGGATCGCCTTCACCTCCCAGCCCTCCAGCACGAGGCCGGCCTCGTACCGCTCCTCGATGAAGAAGTCGTGGAAGGCCTTGCGATTGTCGACGATGCTCATGGGGGGCCGCGCGGGCCGGGGAGGTAGAATCCGGCCGATTCTAGCAGCCGCCCCCCGGCCGGCCGCCGGCCACGTCCCCCTCCGACGCCCTCGTCGATGCATTCGGTCCGCAAGTCCGTCCTCGTGCCCTACGGCGCGCCGCTGATGTTCGGCCTGGTCGAGCGGGTCGAGGACTATCCGCGCTTCCTGCCCTGGTGCGGCGGGACGGAGGTGCACGAGCGCAGCCCGGAGCGGATGGTCGCCACGGTGCGGATCGACTTCCGGGGCCTGCGGCAGTCGTTCACGACCGAGAACCTGCACGAGCCGGACCGCAGCATCCGCATGTCGCTGCGCGACGGGCCGTTCTCGCGCCTGGACGGCCAGTGGCTGTTCACGCCGCTGCGCGAGGACGCGTGCAAGGTCGAGTTCTCGCTCGACTACGAGTTCGCCGGCGCGCTGCTGTCGCGCGCGCTGTCGCCGGTGTTCGACCAGATCGCCGCGAGCTTCGTCGACGCGTTCGTGCGCCGGGCCGAGGCGATGCATGGCTGAGGCCGGGCCGCTGTCGGTCGAGGTCTGCTGGATCGGGGTCGAGCCCCCGCTGCGCGTGCCGGTGACGGTGCCGGCGGGCAGCACCGTCGCGCAGGCGCTCGCGGCGAGCGGTGTCGCCGCGCGGATCGCGGCCTCGGGGCGCGTGCCGGCCGGGCAGGGGCCGCTCGACGCACTGACGGTGGCGGTGCTGGGCCGCCGTGCCGGACCCGACGATCGGCTGCACGACCACGACCGGATCGAGCTGCTGCCGCCGCTCACGGTGGATCCGAAGGTGGCGCGCCAGCGGCGCGCCGAACATCGACGTCGTGAATCGGGCGAGCGTCGCTGGGCCCCGGACCGGGCACGGTCGCCGGCGGCGCCGAAGCCGTCGGGCCGGACGGACTGACGCACTCGGGGGAGGGCGCGGTCGCTCGTCGCGACCCGCAGGCTGCGCCGGTCAGGTCGTCGGGCAGTGCTTGCGCAGCGACTCGCGCGCCTGGTCGATCCGCGCGGTGCGCTGCGCGTCGTCGATGAACTCGCGCTCGCCCGCGGAATTCGTCATCGCCACGCGACTGCCGGACTCGAGCGTACGCAGGAACGCCCGCGTGTCCTCGCAGACGGCAGCGGTCTGCTTCGTGCGGGTGGCCTCATCGGCCGCCTTGCGCTCGGCCTCGGCCTTCTCGAGCCGTCGCTTGCGGAACTCGAGTTCTCGGTCCGCGGCGCTCTGGACGGGCGCAACCGCGGCGGCGGGCGCGGGCGCGGGCGTCGGCGCGGCCTTCGCCGTGGCACCCGATCCGCCGGAGTCGGTCGCCGGGGTCGGCCGGGCGGGTGCCTGGAGCACTGCGCTGGGCGCGACCGAGGTGGGCGGCGGCATGTCGGAATACACCATCCGCCCGTTCGCGTCCTTCCACTTGTACTGGGCGTGCGCGAACGGTGCGGCGGCGAGCGCCACCAGGAGGAGCGGCAGCAGGTGTCGGGTCGACATGTCCGTGACCCCCATCGGGGCGGATCGGGTGACGCCGCGATGCTACGGGCCGGTGCGACCCCGGGATCCCCGACCCCGACGACCGGCCGGCTTCAGGGGCCGGGCGGAGCCCGGTATAATCGATTTTTGCGCCCAGAGGGCCCCATGCGACTGGCCAAGAAAGCCCTGACGTTCGACGACGTCCTCCTCGTCCCCGCCTTCTCCGAAGTCCTCCCGCGCGACACCTCGCTCTCCACGCGACTGACGCGCAACATCGGCCTGAACATCCCGCTGGTCTCGGCGGCGATGGACACCGTGACCGAGTCCCGCCTCGCGATCGCCATCGCGCAGGAGGGCGGCATCGGCATCGTGCACAAGAATCTGCGGCCCGCCGAGCAGGCGCGCGAGGTCGCACGGGTCAAGCGCTTCGAGTCCGGCATGGTCCGCGACCCGATCACCGTCACGCCCGACATGCCGGTCCGCGAGGTCATCGAGATCACCCGCCAGCACCGGATCTCCGGCCTGCCGGTGGTGCGCGGCAAGCAGGTGGTGGGCATCGTCACCAACCGCGACCTGCGCTTCGAGACCCGGCTCGACGAGCCCGTCTCCTCGATCATGACCCCGCGCGAGCGACTGGTCACGGTCAGGGAAGGGGCGACGCTCGACGAGGCGAAAGGGCTGATGCACCGGCACCGCCTCGAGCGCGTGCTGGTCGTCAACGACGCGTTCGAGCTGCGCGGCCTGATGACCGTGAAGGACATCCTCAAGCGCACCGAGCACCCGAACGCGTCGAAGGACGAGTTCGGCAAGCTGCGCGTGGGCGCGGCCGTGGGCGTGGGCGCCGATACCGACGAGCGCGTCGAGCTGCTGGTGAAGGCCGGCGTCGACGTGATCGTCGTCGACACCGCGCACGGCCACTCGAAGGGCGTGCTCGAGCGCGTGCAGTGGGTCAAGCGCACCTTCCCGCAGGTCGACGTGATCGGCGGCAACATCGCGACGGCCGATGCGGCGCGCGCGCTGGCCGAGGCCGGCGTGGACGGCGTGAAGGTGGGGATCGGCCCGGGCTCGATCTGCACGACGCGGATCGTGGCCGGCGTGGGCGTCCCGCAGATCAGCGCCATCAGCGACGTGGCCGACGCGCTCGCCGGCAGCGGCATCCCGCTGATCGCCGACGGCGGCATCCGCTACTCGGGCGACGTCGCGAAGGCGCTCGCCGCGGGGGCCTACAGCGTGATGATGGGCTCGATGTTCGCCGGCACCGAGGAGGCGCCCGGCGAGGTCATCCTGTACCAGGGCCGGTCCTACAAGAGCTACCGCGGCATGGGCTCGCTCGGCGCGATGGCCGACGGCGCGGCCGACCGGTACTTCCAGGACTCCTCGGCCAACGTCGACAAGCTGGTGCCCGAGGGGATCGAGGGCCGGGTCGCCTACAAGGGTTCGGTGCTGACCATCATCTACCAGCTCTGCGGCGGCGTGCGCGCGAGCATGGGCTACTGCGGCTGCCGCAACGTGGACGAGATGCGCACGCGTCCGAGCTTCGTCGAGATCACGTCCGCGGGCATGCGCGAGTCGCACGTCCACGACGTCCAGATCACCAAGGAAGCGCCCAACTACCAGGTCGAGTGACCCTCGACCGCCTCAGGAGCGACCCGGCCCGGCCGGGTCGTTGCATTTCATGCACGACCGCATCCTCATCCTCGACTTCGGCTCGCAGGTCACCCAGCTGATCGCGCGCCGGGTGCGCGAGACCAGCGTCTTCTGCGAGATCCACCCGTACGACGTGTCCGACGACTTCGTCCGCGAGTACGCGCCGAAGGGCGTGATCCTCTCGGGCAGCCACGCGTCGACCTACGAGGAGACCTCGATGCGCGCGCCGCGCGCGGTCTTCGAGCTGGGCGTGCCGGTGCTGGGCATCTGCTACGGGATGCAGACGATGGCCGAGCAGCTGGGCGGCCGTGTCGAGTGGTCCGACCACCGCGAGTTCGGCTATGCCGAGGTCCGCGCGCGCGGCCACACGAAGCTGCTCGACGGCATCGAGGACCGGCGCAACGACCAGGGCCACGGGCTGCTGGACGTCTGGATGAGCCACGGCGACAAGGTCGCCGAGCTGCCGCCCGGGTTCAAGGTGATGGCCTCCACGCCGAGCTGCCCGATCGCCGGCATGGCCGACGAGGCGCGGGGCTTCTACGCGGTCCAGTTCCATCCCGAGGTCACGCACACGAAGCAGGGCCGGGCGATGCTGAAGCGCTTCGTCGTCGAGCTGTGCGGCGCGAAGGCGGACTGGACGATGCCGAACTTCGTCGACGAGGCAGTGGCGCGCATCCGCGAGCAGGTGGGGGCGGAGCAGGTGATCCTGGGGCTGTCCGGCGGCGTGGATTCGTCGGTCGCGGCCGCGCTGATCCACCGCGCGATCGGCGACCAGCTCACCTGCGTGTTCGTCGACCACGGCCTGCTGCGGCTGAACGAGGCGAAGCAGGTGATGGAGACCTTCGCCGAGCACCTGGGCGTCACGGTGATCCACGTCGACGCCACCGACGACTTCATGCGCAGGCTCGCGGGCGTCTCCGATCCCGAGGCCAAGCGCAAGATCATCGGCGGCGAGTTCGTCGAGGTCTTCCAGCGCGAGGCGGGCCGGCTGAAGGACGCACGCTGGCTCGCGCAGGGCACGATCTATCCCGACGTGATCGAGTCGGCCGGCGCGAAGACCGGCAAGGCCAAGACGATCAAGTCGCACCACAACGTGGGCGGCCTGCCCGAGACGATGAAGCTCAAGCTGCTCGAGCCGCTGCGCGAGCTGTTCAAGGACGAGGTCCGCGAGCTGGGCGTGGCGCTCGGGCTGCCGCCGGCGATGGTCTACCGGCATCCGTTCCCGGGGCCGGGACTGGGCGTGCGGATCCTGGGCGAGGTGAAGATGGAGTACGCGAACCTGCTGCGGCGGGCGGATGCGATCTTCATCGACGAGCTGCGCGCGACCCGCGCGACCGAGCGCGATGCAGCCGCGGGGCTGGTGCGCGCCGACGAGGTCGGCCGGACCTGGTACGAGCTGACCTCGCAGGCCTTCGCGGTGTTCCTGCCGGTGCGCTCCGTGGGCGTGATGGGCGACGGCCGCACCTACGAGCACGTCGCCGCGCTGCGCGCGGTGCAGACCCAGGACTTCATGACGGCGCACTGGGCGCACCTGCCGCACGAGCTGCTCGGGCGGGTGTCGAACCGGATCATCAACGAGGTCCGGGGGATCAACCGGGTGGTGTACGACGTCTCCGGCAAGCCGCCGGCGACGATCGAGTGGGAGTAGAGGCCAGGGGCTATCGCCATCTATCTTCACCGATTGATGCCAAAGCCCATGCGCCGCAGAAGCCCATCTCGGCGAGCGAATTGATGCCACAGCGCAGCCGCGACGTGCAGCACGATCAGCGCCATCAGCAACTTGGCGGCAATCGCGTGCAGCAAGCGCATCCACGAGCCGTCGAAAGTGGCGGGCAAGGGTTTTTCGGACCCGCCGAAGACGATGGCGGGAAGGTCGGTGCTCACGCCCAGTACCACGCCGCTTGCGACCATCGCGAACACAAGCCCGTACAGCGCGCGGTGCGTCCAGGGACCGATGGCGTCAGCCCAGGCCATGCCGGTAGCCGCCGGCACCGGGCGTCGGGTACGCGCCCGGATGATCAGCCGCACGACCATCAGACATCCGATCACGGCCCCGTTGATCATGTGGCCCCTCAGGCTATCGAGCTTGGACGGGTCAGAATTGGGCAGCCTCTCCAAGGAGAAGGTCCCCATGAAGAGGCCCAGAATGATCAGCAGACCGAGGATCCAGTGCAGCACCACAAGCGCGGGGTGGTAGCGGTCAACCGTCATGCCGGGCTCCCATCGGCGCCTCGGCTCTGAGTCTCGGCAGGCACAAGCGGCACCTTGCGGCCGTGAGTCGACGGGTCGCCCAGCACGGCCACGATCGTGCGCGCGAGCGACTCGCGCGAGAGCTTGGCGAGCAGGGAGTCACCCGGGCGCATCTCTCGCGCAGGCAAGGCGCCAGACGCATCATCCAGCAGCATCGGTCGGAGTGCAGTCCAGTCGAGCGCGGAACTGGACAACAGACTTTCGCTACGGGTGTGGTCGGCCATCGAGTGGCGCACCTGGCTCAAGCGTAGGAAGGCTCGGCCCCACCACGGGATCCGAGACCAACTGTCACCCGCGCCGAAGGCGCTGACATAGACGATCCGGCGCACGCCCGCGCTCTGCATGGCCTGCACGATGGCTCCGATCGAGCGCGACGTGAGGTCTGGCGGCGACACCAGGGGCGCGAAGGGTGAGCGCGTACGGCGCGAGATCCCAAGGCACACCGCCACAGCGTCTGCGCCACTCATCGCTGTGGCGACCGAGTCGAGGTCGGTCGGGTCGCCCACCGTGGACTCCTCCGCACCCGTCAGCGCGTGGCGCTGAGGCTCAGACCTCACGACTGCCCGCACGGACCACCCTGCCTTCGCGGCCAGCTTCACGACGTGCTGGCCGGTGGCGCCCGAGGCGCCGAACACCACGAGTCTCATCGCCACTCCTCATGCATCGGGCAGCACGACATCGAAGGTGCCCGCCGGCAGGCCGTCGCCGCCCGGTGCCAGGCTGACGAGCATGCGGTCGCGCAGTTCGGGGTCGGTGATGCGGCTGACGAACGAGTCGCGCTCGTTGCCTGGCTCGTCCGCGAACCAGACTTCGGTGGCCAGTGGCGCCCGGCCTGCCACCGAGACCCTCAGGTGGATGTGAGCGGCGCGCTTGATGAGTCCGCCGTAGCGACCGTAGCCGCGCGGCCGGATGGTCGTGAACAGGTAGCGGCCCGACTCGCCGGCAAGGTGCACGCCGTAGCCGGAAAAGCCGGGATCGCGATCGGCACCGGTCTCCACCGCGTAGTGGCCCCGAGCATCCACCTGCCAGATCTCGACCCGGGCCCCCGCAAGCGGCTGTCCTGCGGTGTTCAGCACGCGGCCGTGGAGTTGCAGGCGCTCGCCCTCTGCGCGTCGTCCTCCGGTGCCGGATGTCAGGTCATTGCCCTGGGGCAGAGGGCTGAGCGCTCGGGCGCTGAAGAACGGCAGCCCCATGGGATCAGGCGGGTAGAACGGGCCGACGGTGACGGCTGGTGTGGGCTTCAATCGGTCTGAGCTCTGGGCCATCGCTGCGAAGGGCAGTGCAGCAGATGCGCGCGCCATCCAGCCCAGCATGCGGCGCCGGCCTGTGTGAGAGACTTGCTTCATCCAACGTGCTCCTCGAACTTCGATGGTCACCACGATAGGCGGGTTGGCGCCGCACCGCGCGGCCGAGAATGCGCTTGACGATGCCGATCGTTCGCCGCGTGCGGTGCTGATCGCACAGGTGTTGGATGCGCTGCGATTTCACGGTTGGTTCTTCTGCGTCAGCCAACTGAGTGCGCCCTGGGCACTGCAGTTGCCGGGCGGGCGCCTGGCGGCCATCCATGCAGTGCTCGAGGGCGAATGCGTGGTGTCGCTGGTGGGCGAGCCCGCCAGCGTGCGACTGTCGGCGGGCGACGTCGTCGTGCTGCCCCGGGACGAGACGCACGCCATCAGCGACCGTCCTGGCCGCCAGGCCACGCCAGTCGCCACGATCGCTGGCGTGGACCGGCGGGACCGCAACGCCACCACTCTTGTCTATGGCGGCGGCGGACCCCACACGCGACTGCTGACCGCCAGCTTTGCTGCCGACATGCGCATGGCCCAGGCCGTCGTGGCGGGCCTGCCCGCCATGATCGTCCTGCGCTGCGGCACGAGCGCCTGTACGCGCCTTGCGCCCGTGCTCGCGCTGGTTCGGGCGGAGGCGGAGCAAGCCGCAGGCGTATCGTCGGCTGTGCTTCGCAGGGCCGCCGAGGTGCTCTTCATCCAGGCGCTGCGAGAAGCCCTTTTCGATGCAACACCCGCCAAGGGATGGCTGGCAGCGGCTTCGGATCCACGGCTGGCCCCGGCGCTCACGGCCCTGCACGCCCAGCCCGAGCACCGCTGGACGCTGCCCGAACTGGCGGGCTTGGTCCACCTGTCACGCACCGCCTTCTTCCAGCGCTTCCAGGCCTGCATGGGCCAGACGCCTGCCGAGTACCTGCAGTGGTGGCGCCTCCAACTGGCGGCGCAGCGCCTCCGCGAAAGCCAGGACAGCATCGCCAGCATCGCGATGGGCGTCGGTTACGACGACCCTTCAGCATTCGCCAGGGCATTCAAGCGCTTGCTCGGGCGGTCACCCGGGGAGTTCCGTGCGTCGGTCGAGCGGCAGCTCTAGCTGTGGACCGCCTTGTAAGGCATTCCCATCGTCGAGGCCTGCGACGTGAGCTTCTTCGGCAAGAAGCCGGCTGACGCCACACGTCGGCGAAGCGCGGCTCGTTGGACACGCGCAGCAGCGCCGCGCTCTTCTCGTCACTGAGCGCGAGGGCGGGCGTGGGGCGATGCGCGCCGGGGTGCCGATCGCCAGCGACGAGCCCGTCGTTCGTCTTCCAGCGCTGCAACGTACGCACGGTGATACCGGCCTCGGCACAGGCCCGCTCCAACCGCGCGCCGGCGCGGTGAGCCGTGTCGATGTCCTGGGACAGGACGGTGCGGTCTTCGAGGCGGATCATTCGGCCTAGCCCGGTCCTTGGTGTTGAAGACCGCCTCGAGCTTTCGGGACAGCACCGGCAACGCCGCCATCTCGGCCAGCGCCTGGGTGGCATGCTCGCGCCACTGCTGCAGCGGCTGCGGATACACCCCGTGCTCGCGACACCAGGCGCTGCGTGCGGCCTCGTTCATCGCCGCGGTCGCGATCACTGCCTCCAGTCGGGCCGGCGCTGTCCACCGAGGCGCTCTCCGGCGGCAGTAGCCTCGCCATCACCCGCTTCTTGAATGTCTCTGCGTATCGACCCGCGTCCTCGCCTCATCGTCGCCCCGGATTATCGGTTGCTATCGGGGCGACAACGAGTCTGCCGCAGGGGGTGCTCGTGGAGGCCGCCTGGTGCTACCGCCACAGCGCTCGCATGAGCCGCCCCGTCACCGACCGCGACAAGGGACAGCCCAAGCCCGTACGTGACGTCGCCTGGCGTGCCCGGCTATGCCTGTGCGAGCCATACCGCCGCCTCGCGGCACGCGGCATGCACTCCAACAGGATCTGCGTCGCCGTCGCTCGCCAACTGGCCGGATTCGTCCGGGAGGCCGCCCGCCAGATGCAGCCCACCCCCTAAGTCCGCTCGCTGGCGCCGCCCCGACGCCTCGTACAGGATCCCACCGACTCCATCCGCTTCATCCCGTCGCTTCAAGCTGCCGCGCCGCGTTGCCCATCGGGTCTCCCGCCGCTCAGTCTTCTCCACGCTTCACTCCAGCGTGCCAACCGACTCGCGCCGGTTGACACGAAGGGGCCATATCAGTCGGCGATCGTGCCGTCTCCCAGCGCGCGGGCGACCGCCGCACAGGCGAAGCGCTGCGCCTCGCGTGCCTTCTCGAGCACGCCCGCCTGGCCGAAGAAGCCGTGCATCACGCCGTCCCAGCGGCGCGCCTCGACCGCGACACCCGCCTGCCGCAACCGCGCCACGTAGGCGTCGACCTCGTCGCGCAGCGGGTCGAGTTCCGCGACGACGACACAGGCCGGCGGCAGCCCGGACAGCGACGGCGCGTGCAGCGGGCTCAGCAGCGGCTCGCGCGGATCGGTGCCCGGCGCGATGTAGTGGTCGAGGTAGGTCCGCATCATCGCCGCGGTCAGCTGGTAGCCGTCGCCGCAGGTCAGGTAGCTGGGCAGGCTCGCGGTCGCGTCGAGCACCGGGTAGACCAGCACCTGGAGCGCGAGACGCAGGCCGCCATCGTCGCGCGCGCGGAGCGCGGCGGCAGCCGCGAGGTTGCCGCCGGCAGTGCTGCCGCCGATGCCGAGGCGCGCGGCGTCGATCTCCAGCCGTGCGGCGTTCGCCGCGAGCCAGCGCAGCAAGGTCGTCGCGTCGTCCACCGCCGCCGGCCAGCGGTGCTCGGGGGCGAGTCGGTAGTCGACCGACAGCAACGGCACGCGGCTCGTCGCCGACAGGCGCCGGCACAGCGCGTCGCGGGTGTCGAGGTCGCCGGTGGTGAAGCCGCCGCCGTGCAGCCACACGAGTGCGCCGCGCCCCGCGGACCCGTCGGGCCGGTACAGCGGCACGCGCAGCGTCGGGCCCCCCGGGCCGGCGATCGCGTGGTCGGACACGTCGGCCAGCGGCGGCGGCTCGCCCTGCACGCGACGTGCGAGCGCAGCCGCCCGCGCGCGGATCGCGTCGACGCCCATGCCCGTCGCCGGGTTGTGCTCGGCGAGGATCGCCAGCAGCGCGCGTGACGCGTCGTCGAGCCCGGGCGGCATCGGCGCGGCGCCGCTCACTCCGGTTGCACCCCGACGGCGCGCAGCAGCTTCGGTGTCGACTCCAGTTCCCCGTCGACGCAGGTCCGGAAGTCGCTCGGACCCATGGTGCGCGCCTCGGCGCCGATCGCCTCGAGCCGAGACTTCACCTCGGGCATCGCCAGCACCTTGCCGGTCTCCGCCGCGATCCTTTCGACCACCGGGGCGGGCGTGCCCGCCGGCGCGATGAGGCCGATCCAGCCGGCGAACCCGAAGCCCGCCATGCCGGCCTCGGGCATCGTCGGCAGGTCGGGGGCGAGCGTGCTGCGCCCGCCGAGCGACACGACCGCGAGCGGCCGCACGGCGCCCGAGCGCACCTGGGCCAGGGCCGACGCGATGTCCGGGAACATCATCGAGACGCGGCCGCCCACCACGTCGAGCAGTCCGGGCGGGTTGCTCGGGTACTTGACCTGCAGCACGTCGACACCGGCATCGCGCTTGAACCGCTCGGCCATGATCAGGCTCGACGCGCTGCCGGTCGCGTGGGACAGCGTCCCCGGGTTCGCCTTCGCGTAGGCGCGCAGTTCGGCCACGGTCCGGACGGGCACCGACGGGTGGACGACCCGCATCGAGGGGAAGATCCCGACCATCGTCACCGGTACGAAGTCCTTCGCCGGGTCGTAGGGCAGCGACTTGAACAGCCCCGGATGGGCACCGTCGGTCGAGTGGGTGCCCATCAGCAGCGGGTAGCCGTCGGCCGGCGAACGCGCGACGGCCTGCGCGGCGATCGATCCGTTCGCGCCGGGGCGGTTCTCGACGACGTCCGCGTCGACCCTGCGGGGCGTGAGAGCATGGCAGGCCCGGGACACCGGCCGATCAACGCGATGCGACGGTCGACCGCGGCGATGCGGGCGAGTCCGACACCGCGCCATGCCCGGTGCCGGCCCCCGGGACCGGGTACAGTCCCGTCCGAGCCCTGTCGAACGAAGCACGCATCATCGATCCGATCTCCCCGATTCCCCCCGCCCCGGACCGGCCTGCCGGCGGCGGCGGACGCGCGCCCGCCCTCCCGAGGCCGGCGCACCTCGACCGGCTCCCGCCGGGCATGGACGCCGATCGGATCGAACGGTTGCGGCAGGCCGCGGCCGCGCTGCCGCAGGTCGTCCGCGCGCCCGATGCCCAGGCCGCCGCGCGTCTGGAGGCGGCCGGACTGGTCCTGCTGGTGGCGCCGTCCGGGGCCGCGCCGGGACGGTGGATCGCTGCGTCGGACCTGCACGCGGCGCTCGCGCACCTGGAGGCCGTCGGCGGCGGCGCGCAGGCCCGGACGCGGCTGCTCGAGCGGATCGCCGCGCTGGAGTCGATGGGCATCGCCCGCAGCGGCACCGCGTGGAGCCGGCTGGTGCGGCACACGCTGCAGGTACCGGTGCCTGACGCGTCACCCTGGCCGATGCCGGTCCTGCATCACCAGCCGATCCCCGACCCGACCCCGATCTGGGCGTACTGCCGCGACGGCGACGCGCAGGCGCTGACGACGGCGCTCGGCCCGGCGCCCGGACATCCGCAGGCCGCGTCGCTCGTCGCGCACCTGGCGGCGCTCGTGCGCCGCAGCCATTCGTGCGACCCGTCGCATCTCGACGCGCTGCGGCTGCGGCTTCAGGCGGAATGTGCGCGCGCACGGCCGGCGGCCGAGCTCGAGCAGGCCTTCACCCGCGCGCAGGACCGCTGGGAGCACGGCGTCGCCGAGCTCGGCACGCTGCGTGGCCTCGCCAACGAGCTGGCGTTCCAGGGCTACCCCGACAGCTTCCCGGTCGCCCGCGGGCTGGAGCGGGCGATCACGCTGTTCGTCGGTCCGCCGAACAGCGGCAAGACACACGCGGCCTTCGAGCGGCTCGCGACCGCGCGCCGCGGCGCGTACCTCGCGCCGCTGAGGCTGCTGGCGCTGGAGGGTCGAGACCGGCTCGTCGCCCGCGGCGTGCCGTGCTCGCTGCTGACCGGCGAGGAGAACATGCCGGCGCCCGACGCTCGGGTCGTCTCGAGCACCATCGAGATGATCGACACGCGCACGCCGATCGACGTCGCGGTGATCGACGAGGCGCAGATGATCTTCGACGGGTCGCGCGGCTGGGCCTGGACGCAGGCGATCGTCGCGGCTCCGGCGCGCGAAGTGGTCATCATCTGCTCGGACCACGCGGTGCCCGCGATCGAGGAGCTGCTCGGGCTCTGCGGCGAGCGCTGCGAGGTCCGGCGCTTCGAACGCAAGCAGCACGTGCAGCTGCTGTCGCGACCGGTGCCGATGAGCGCGCTCGGACCGGGCGACGCCGTCGTCGCATTCAGCCGGCGCGACGTGCTGCGCCTGCGCGATCGCATCGCCGCCGACGGACACTCGGTCGCGGTGATCTACGGCGCGCTGCCGCCCGAGGTCCGCCGACGCGAGGCCGAGCGCTTCGCGACCGGGGCGGCGCCGGTGCTGGTGGCGACCGATGCGATCGGCATGGGACTGAACCTGCCGATCCGCCGCGTCCTCTTCAGCACGCTGGCGAAGTTCGACGGCGCCGGCAACCGCGCGCTCGGCGAATCCGAGGTGCAGCAGATCGCCGGCCGGGCGGGCCGTTTCGGCATGCACGAGGAGGGCTTCGCGGGCGTGCTCGAGGACGCGGAGCCGGGTGCGCTGCGTGCGCTGCGCGAGGCGATGCGCACGCCGGCGCGGGCGCCCGCCGGCTTCAAGGCGCCGGTCGCGCCGAACGCGTGGCACGTGCGGACGATCGCGACGCGCCTGGGCCGGACGTCGCTGCGCGACGTGCTCGCCGTGTTCGTCGAGCGGCTGCGGCTCGACGACGCGCACTTCGCGGTCGCCGAGCTGGAAGGCATGCTGGCCCTCGCCGAGGCGCTCGACCGCAGCGCGCCGTCGCTCGGCCTGCAGGACCGCTTCGTCTACGCGCAGGCGCCGGTCGACGCGCGGACCGAGTCGCAGCTCCAGGAGTTCCTCGACTGGAGCGCGCGGCACGCGGCGAACGGACGCGCGGGCACGCCCTGGTTCCTCGACGGCGTCGACGGCCGCAGCCGCCTCGACGCGATGGAGCGCGCGCTGCGGGCGAGCACCACCTGGCTCTGGCTGGACCTGCGCTTCCCCGGCGTCTACGGCCACGTCGAGGCTGTCCACGCGCTGCGGGCCGAGCTCTCGGACGGCATCGCCCGGCAGCTGAAGGGACAGCGGCCGCTCGCGCAGCGGCCGCATCGCGGACGCGGCTGACGCCGCGCCGGACGGGCCGTCTTCGCCAGAGGGCGGCGAGCGCCGGCCCGGCCGCTCACCAGCGCGAGAGCGCGTGCTCCACGCGAGCGGCGAACGCCGCGCGCGACGCGTCGGTGCTGCCGTTCATGTGGTAGTGCGCGAGGTAGGTCGTGCGGGTGTCCTTCGCGCAGAACCAGCGCACGTAGCGGCAGACCGTCCGGCGCGGCGGATCACCCATCCACCAGGCCATCCAGCGGGCTCGGCCGTAGCTGGTGACCGCGCCGACGCGCCGGATGTGCGACAGCAGCGGCGTGACGAGCGTGCCGTCGATCTCGAAGGCCACCCCCGGCCTGAGCACCCGGTCCAGCCAGCCCTTCAGGATCGCCGGCATCCCGAAGCACCAGGTGGGGAACACGAAGAGCAGCGCGTCGTGGGTGCGCAGCGCCTCGACGTGGTGACGCAGGTCCTCCGGCAGCGGCCGGCCGGTGTCGTGATAGGCGCGGCGCTCGGCCTCGCGCAGCCGCGGATCGAAGTCCTCGCGGTACAGGTCGAGGGTCGTGACCGAGTGCCCGGCGCTCTCGAGGGCCCGCACGGCCGCGGCGTGCAGCGCCGCGTTGTAGCTGTCGGGCACCGGATGGGCGTGGATCACGAGGACCTTCATCGTGCGGCATCGGTCGTCATCGGGGAGCCGGCGAGGCTGCAAGAGCCATGCCATCCGAAGGCGGCCGTCGGCGCGCCCGGTGCTTCGATCGGCGGGACGAGGAACGGCGCCGCGCGCCGCGGAACGACGGACCGAGCGGTCAGCCTGACGCCCGGGCGCGTCCGCCGAGCGCGGGGACCCGCAGGAACAGCGCGAGGCCGCAGGCGGCACCGAGCGCCGACAGCGCGAGGCTCGCGTCGTAGCCGCGGGTGAGGTCGTAGAGCTCGCCGCTGCCCCAGGCGCCGAGCGCGCCGCCCGTACCCATGCCGAGCAGGATCGCGCCGAAGATCCCGGTCTGGCTGCCGCCCGCGAAATGGCGCGCCGACAGCACCGCCACCAGGGGGCCGCGCGAGCCCTGCATGGTGCCGAACAGCAGCACGAAGAGCGCGGCGAAGGCGAGCGGCTCGGCATGGCGCACCATCGCGAGCGCCGCCACCCCGGCGAGGGTCGAGCCGTACGACAGCAGCGCGACGCGACGCTCGCCGATCCGCTGCGCGAGCGCGCCCGCGCCGATCATCCCGACGATCGACGCCAGGCCGACGATCCCGTAGACCGAGGCCGCGCGCAGCGGCGGGACGCCGGCCGAGACCAGGTAGGCGACGAGCTGCGGCGCGACCGCGTAGGTGCTCATCGAGGTGAAGAACATCACGCCGAACAGCGACCAGAACGTGGAGGTGCCCAGTGCGCGCCGGATGCTCCAGGCCGGGGCCGACCCGGCGGCGGCGCTGCGGGCGCGGACCACGTCGTCGGCGCCCGCGGCGATCCGCCGCCACGGCAGCGGCGCGGTCGCGACCCAGACCGCGAGCAGCAGCGCGCCGAGCAGCCGGTAGGCGGTACGCCAGCCGTACGCCTCGATCAGCGCGTGGACCAGCGGTGCGAACAGCAGGATGCCGACGCCCAGCGAGGCCGACAGCACGCCCATCGCCACCGGCAGGCGCGCGCCGAACCAGCGGCTCGCGAGCCCCGAGGCGGGCAGCATCCCGATCAGCGACGCGCCGACGGCGCCACCCAGCCCGACCAGCAGGTAGACCTGCCAGAGCGCGGTCACCGATCCCGCGAGCAGGTAGGCGAGCCCGAACACCGCGAGGCCGATCGAGTAGGTCGCCCGCGGCCCCAGCCGGTCGAAGGCCGTGCCCGCGATCGGCGACATCAGCCCGAGCACCAGCATGTAGAGCCCGTAGATCCCGGTGAGCGCGCCGCGGTCCGCGCCGAAGGCGTCGGCCACCGGCAGCAGGAACACCGCGAAGCTTTCGCCCACGCCGCGCGAGACGACGTTGATCGCGGTGCACAGGCCGAGCACGCCGAGGGCGGCGCGGTGCGACGGGGCAGGGCGGTCGGGCACGCCGCATTATCGGCCGAGCCGGGCCGCCGGTCCTGGCGCCGTTCCGCCGCCACGCCTGCGTGCCGCTCGCCCTGCCGCTGTGCGCGCCGGGCGGTCAGCCGCCCGGAATGCCCCCATCCGGTGCGGCCGACACGGCAGGAAGTGGTACGTTCCTTGCACCTCCGCACGCGGACCTTCGCGCCAGGAAACGACCTTGAGCACCGACGACAGCAGTCCCGTCGCCCCCGCGACGGACACCGAACGCGGCGAGGACCGCACCGGCCTCAGCAAGGAGGCCCTGAAGCGGTCCTTCCTCGACGCGCTCCTCTACGTCCAGGGGAAGTTCCCCGCCCTGGCCACGCGCACCGACTACCACCTGGCGCTCGCCCACGTGGTCCGCGACCGGCTGCTGCAGCGCTGGATCAGCACCGCCGCGGTCTACACGCAGCAGGGCGCGCGCACCGTCGCCTACCTGTCGGCCGAGTTCCTGATGGGTCCGCACCTCGGGCTGAACCTGCTGAACCTCGGCATCCTGCGGCAGACGCGGCAGGCGATGACCGAGCTCGGCCTGGACCTCGACGCGCTGCTCGCCGACGAGGAGGAGCCGGGGCTGGGCAACGGCGGCCTGGGCCGGCTCGCGGCCTGCTTCCTCGACTCGATGGCCACGCTCGAGATCCCCTCGCTGGGCTACGGCATCCGCTACGAGTTCGGCATCCTGCACCAGGTGATCGAGGACGGCTGGCAGGTCGAGAAGACCGACCGCTGGCTGCGCCACGGCAACCCCTGGGAGATCGTCCGCCCGGAGTGGACCGTCAACGTCCGCTTCGGCGGCCACACCGAGCGCTACATCGACGAGCAGGGGATCGAGCGCGTGCGCTGGGTCGGCGGCCGCGCGGTCCACGGCGTGCCCTACGACACGCCGATCCTGGGCTACCGCTGCCACACGGCGAACACGCTGCGGCTGTTCCGCGCCGAAGCCCCCGAGGCCTTCGACCTCGAGGCCTTCAACCGCGGCGACTACCACGGTGCGGTCAACCAGAAGAACGTGGCCGAGAACCTCACCAAGATCCTCTATCCGAACGACGAGTCGACGCAGGGCAAGGAGCTGCGGCTGTCGCAGCAGTTCTTCTTCGTGTCGGCCTCGCTGCAGGACATGCTGCGGATCATGCGCACGCAGCGGCTGCCGCTGTCACGCTTCCACGAGAAGTTCGCGATCCAGCTGAACGACACGCACCCGGCGATCGCGGTGGCCGAGCTGATGCGGCTGCTGGTCGACGAGCAGCGGATGGAGTGGGACGAGGCCTGGGAGATCACCCGGAAGTCGCTTGCCTACACCAACCACACGCTGCTGCCGGAGGCGCTCGAGCGCTGGCCGCTCGACCTGTTCGGCCGCATCCTGCCGCGCCACCTCGAGATCCTCTACGACATCAACGACGCCTTCCTCGAGGAGGTGCGCCGCCGCTTCCCCGGCGACGAGGCGCTGGTCGCGCGGCTGTCGCTGATCGACGAGCACGGCGAGCGCTACGTCCGGATGGCGCACCTCGCGTGCATCGGCAGCCATGCGGTCAACGGCGTCGCCAAGCTGCATTCCGAGCTGCTGAAGAAGGACGTGCTGAAGGACTTCCACGCCCTCTGGCCGACGAAGTTCAGCAACAAGACCAACGGCGTGAGCCCGCGTCGCTTCGTCGCGCTGTCGAACCCGCGCCTGGCCGGGCTGATCACCGAGGCGATCGGCGACGGCTGGCTGCGCGAGCTCGAGCAGCTGCGCTGGCTCGAGCCGATGGCCGACGACGCGGCGTTCCGCGCCGAATGGCGCGACATCAAGCTCGAGAACAAGCGGGTGCTCGCGGCGCTGCTGCGCAAGCGCACCGGCTACGTCGTCGATCCGCATGCGCTGTTCGACGTGCAGGTCAAGCGCATCCACGAATACAAGCGCCAGCACCTGTCGGTGCTGCACGTGGTGGACCTGTACCGCCGCATCGTCGAGGACCCGTCGCTCGAGGTCGCGCCGCGCGCCTTCGTCTTCGGCGGCAAGGCCGCGCCCGGCTACCGGATGGCGAAGCTGATCATCAAGCTGATCAACGACGTCGCCGCCACCGTCAACCACGACCCGCGGGTGCGCGGACTGCTGAAGGTGGTGTTCCTGCCGAACTTCAACGTGAGCAGCGGCCAGCGGGTCTATCCGGCGGCCGACGTCTCGGAGCAGATCTCCACGGCCGGCAAGGAGGCCTCGGGCACGGGGAACATGAAGTTCACGATGAACGGCGCGCTCACCGTCGGCACCCTCGACGGCGCGAACATCGAGATCCGCGATGCGGTCGGCACGGAGAACTTCTTCCTGTTCGGCCTGACGGTCGACGAGGTCCAGGCCACCTGGGCCCGCGGCCATTCGCCCCGCGCGCTCTACGAGGCCGATCCGCGGCTGCGCGCGGCCATCGACCTGATCGGCTCCGGCCATTTCAGCGGCGGCGACACCGAACGGTTCCGCCCGCTGGTCGACGACCTGCTGAACCACGACCCGTACCTGCTGCTGGCCGACTTCGGCTCGTACGTCGCCTGCCAGCAGCAGGTCGACGAGGCCTACCGCGATCCCGAGCACTGGACGAGGATGTCGATCCTCAACAGCGCCCGCTCGGGGTCGTTCTCGTCGGACCGCACGATCCGCGAGTACGCGGCCCAGATCTGGGACGTGGACTCGGTGAAGGTGCGGCTGCTGACCCGCGACGACGTGCGCGGCGGGATCCTGCAGTAGCCCGTGGATCGGGGCGCGCCCGCGGGCGGCCGAAGGGCGGGGCGACCCCCG